>CAMOMF010000108.1 GCA_946619625.1 uncultured Bacteroidales bacterium | reverse complement strand
GATAAGTGGGTCGATATGATAAGGACGAGCCGCCAACACTATCACCATCCTGCCTTCCGATTCCGCCTTGGCATACACTTGCAAGTTGCGCTCTTCCAACCTCTGCAGATACTGCCGCTGTTCCGCCAATGCTTGCGTTACGGCATTGTCGGCGGTGGCGCTGTCCACACCCAAAGTCGCCATATATTCTCTTACGGACTCCCGCAACAGACGCTCTTCTTTGAACGAGATGGTTGGACTGTCCAAGGGAATGCCGTATTTCTCCTCCGTTCGGACGGCACTCTTCAGCACATCCGAATAGCCGCTCACTATCGGGCAGTTGAACGAGTTCTTCGCGCCCTCGTCTTCCGGCTGTTCATACACCACCCACGGATAAAATATCCTGTCCACTTTCCTCTCCACCAGGGTCATGACATGCCCGTGCATCAGTTTGGCGGGGAAACAGATATTGTCCGCCACAATGGTGCGCAGTCCTTTTTCATACAGGCGGTTCGTACTCTCCCCGCTCAGCACCACTCGTATGTTGCAGCACGTGAACAATGTGTGCCAAAAGGGGTAATCTTCGTATATGCCCAACCCGCGCGGTATGCCTACCGTCAGGCGCGCTTGTTGCAAAGGTACCGACGCACGGTCAAACAGCAAGTGGTATTTCTCCTTCATCAGGTTCACCCCCGCTTCCCTCGCCTCCGAGTTGTTCGAATACACCCGCTCGCAGTTGTTACCCGAGTAATACGTGTTGCCGTTGGCAAAAGTGTACTGGCGCACTTGGCAGTGGTTCGAACAGCCCGGACAAACCGTCTCCGTCTGCTCAAAGTGGTTGGATTGTATCAGTTCTTCCAGTTTCATTCTTTCTTTCACTACGTTACGGACGATCTGCCACGCTGTGCTTTTCGTCTGTATGATTATTCATTCATTTTTCTTCACACTCTCTGTACTATTGATGATATGCGTGTAAATAATTCTTGTACAGTTACCTACCATCCTGCCTGCAGTCTGGCGTACAGGGCGCACCCGTATGCTCCCATTAACTCCGGAATCGGACTGAAACATACGTCCCTCCCCGTCAGCAACTCCAACGCACGGACAACCGAGTGGTTCCTGAACGTGCCGCCCTGCACCATGATATGGACGCCCAACTCATCGAAAGACTGCAATTTCAGCACTTTGTACAGACAGTTCTTTATCACCGAGTAACTGAACCCTGCCGCTATATCTTCTACGGAAGCCCCTTCGCGCATCGCCTGTTTGACCTTGCTGTTCATGAACACCGTGCACCGTGTCCCAAGGTCGTAGGGGTGCTGCGCACGTAGTGCCATCCGGGCAAAGTCTCCCACTTCAAAGCCCAACTGCCGTGCAAACGTCATGATGAAACTGCCACAGCCCGACGAGCACGCCTCGTTGATCTCTATCCGACGGATGCTTCCGTTCTCCACGAATATCGCTTTCATGTCCTGACCGCCTATGTCCAGCACAAAACTCACGTCCGGCAACAACGCTTTCGCTGCCATGAAATGTGCCATTGTCTCCACTATCCCATGGTCCAACCCAAATGCCTTCCGCAGCAGGTTCTCTCCATATCCGGTTGAGCATGAGGCGACAATCTCCACATCCCCACCAACCTGCGCATGCAACTGCTGAAGTGACTCTCGAAAAGCTTCATACGCATTGCCGTTGTTGTACCTGTAGTCGGTATATACCGGTTCGTCTGTCTCGTTCAACAGCACCACTTTCGTCGTAGTACTGCCGCTGTCCACGCCCAAGAAATATCTCCCGCCAGTCTTGATACTGCCTCTTGACAGGGGGATCTGCGCCTCTTTGCTTGCAAGCCAAGACCTATACTCCGTCTCACTGCGGAACAGCGGCGGCAAACTATTTGCGGGCAATGTCTGCACGTCCGTCCTTTCAAACAGCGCACGCACTGCCTGCACCGTCATGCTCTCTCCCTCCGCCATCAATGCCGTCCCGATGGCAGGAATCCACTGGCTGTACTCCGCCACGCGGCACTCTTCCTCACGGATATTCATGGATTTCAGCATATATTTGCGCAGTTCGGGGATATACGCAAACGGACCGCCGCACAACAGTACGCAGGGCATAATCTCCTGTCCGCGTGCAAGGGCGCTCACCACCTGCATGGACACGGCATTCAGCATGGAGGCGGCTATGTCTGCCTTGCTCACCGAGCGGGAAATCAGGTTCTGTATATCCGTTTTGCTAAATACACCACAGCGAGACGCTATGGGATAAATCTGTTCAGCCTGTGCCGCCAGATCGTTAATCTCTGTAATATCCACGCCCAGCAGAGTTGCTGTCTGGTCAATGAACGCCCCTGTCCCGCCGGCACAGTTGCCATTCATCCGCATGTCCGGCACTCGTCCTGGCTCGAAGAATATCATTTTACTGTCCTCGCCGCCTATATCCACCAGCGTATGTACGTCCGGGTACATTCTCTTCACTACTTCAGCGGCTGCCAGCACTTCTTGCCGGAAAGGTACACCCATCCGTGCCGCATAGCCCATGCCCACCGAACCGGTCACTGCCACCAACACACGCGCATCAGCATCCCCTTCTATCCGTGCAAACAATTCCTCCAGCATACGCGCCCCCACCGCCGCCGGATTGGCGTTGTGCCGCTCATACGCTGTGGCAACTATCTGCATGTCCGGCACTCGCAACAATGCCATTTTGATGGTCGTACTGCCAATATCAATGCCTAATTTATACATATCAGTCGACATTTCTTTGCCCTTTATTTAATAAGGTTATTAAATCGACTGCAAAGGTACTGCTTTTTCCTAATTCTTGCAAACAAAATTCACCTTTCTCCTGCCTTTTAGCAATAATTTCATAACAAAAAACACATTTTTCTGATAATTTCTTTCCATTTATAAGTCCACAAACAGCCCCTGCGGGAATTCTTGCGTCCTTCATTCTTTTCGACTCACCCAAAGCGCGCGTAATGGACAACTGATAACTCATAATTCTTTACTCGCAAGGCTCGTACGATCGGCAGAGCCGTGGATAACTGACGACTCATGACTCCTAGTTATAAAAACTCTCCTTTTTTGCAGAAAAAGCACTTTTTTCTTGCACATGTCAAAAAAAAGCAGTACCTTTGCACTCGCAAAGGTTTACGCTTATGAAACAAAAATCGGTTTTGATAGTATTTACAGGTGGCACCATCTCCATGACGCAAGACCCGGAGACGCGCGCATTGCGCCCTGCTTCTATGGAAGAATTCAAGCAGCTCGTGCCGGAACTGAACGCCCCTGATATCCACGTGGACATGCTCTCCTTCTCGCCACTCATTGACTCCTCGGACGTCAACCCTGAAATATGGAAACGCTTGGCAGAGATTGTTTATAACAACTACACGAAATACGATGGTTTCGTTATTCTCCACGGCACGGACACCATGGCTTTCTCCGCCTCTGCCCTTTCTTTCATGTTGGAGGATCTGAACAAACCCGTCGTCTTCACCGGCAGCCAATTGCCTGTAGGGGTACGCCGCAGCGATGCCAAGGAAAACCTTCTGACTGCTATCGAAATCGCCACTGCTCAGGACGAAGACGGCGATGCCATCGTGCCGGAGGTGGGAATCTTTTTCGAGGACCGATTCTTCCGCGGAAACCGTACCACCAAGAAGAGCGCCGAACGTTTTGCCGCTTTTAATAGTTACAACTACGAGCCGCTGGCAGAGGCCGGCGTGCATATCCGTTACTATCCCGGCCGTGTACACTACAACGACAAGCATAAACCCCTGCGACTGCGCACACGTATCAACGAGAATGTAGCTATTCTCAAACTCTTCCCCGGCATTAGCGAACAGGTGGTGCGCGCCATCTTGAATATCCCCGGGCTACGAGCCGTCGTGCTGGAGACTTACGGAGCTGGCAACGCTCCCTCCGACAAATGGCTCTTTGACGCGCTCAAAGAGGCAATTGACCGCGGAATTATCATCGTAAACAAGACGCAATGTTTTGTCGGAGCGGTGGAAATGGGGCGCTACGAGACCTCGCTCAACTTGCTCTCTGCAGGCGTAATCTCAGGCTATGACATTACCACCGAGGCACTGGTTACCAAACTCATGTACCTGCTGGGCGAAAACGAAGACCATCCCGAAGTGGTGAAAGTCCTCCTGCAACGACCTCTGTGCGGAGAAATGACAATCGACTAACAAACCATCTCCACGCGAAGCATCCAACAATTTCAAACTGCCCGCAGGGCACTCAAACAGCGTAGCGTCCACACGCAGTGATCGTCCGAGCCTGCGAGGAAAGAAACAATTTCAAACTGCCCGCAGGGCACTCTAACAGCGTAGCGTCAAACTAACAAAATATATGGAACTGAAAGATTTACAACCGGCAGAGGTGTGGAAACATTTCCACTCTCTCACACAAATTCCACGTCCCTCCGGCGTGAAGAAACAAGTAAGCGACTTCCTTGCCGACTATGGTCGTAGTCTCGGACTCGAAACTATTCAGGAAGAAATCGGAAACGTCATTATCCGCAAGCCCGCATCCAAAGGGTACGAGAACAAGCCCGGTGTCATCCTGCAAGCACACATGGACATGGTGCCCCAAAAGAACAGCGACAAAGTCTTCGACTTCGAAAAAGACCCCATCCAAGCCTACGTGGACGGCGAGTGGGTGCGCGCTGACGGCACAACCCTCGGCGCTGACGATGGCATTGGTGTAGCCGCTGCCATGGCTATCCTTGCCGACAACACGCTGCAGCACCCTGCACTCGAGGCGTTCTTCACCGTGGACGAAGAGACCGGCATGTACGGCGCCAACGCCTTGCAAGGAGGAGTACTCAAAGGTTCCACTCTGCTCAACCTCGATTGTGAGACCGAAGGCGAACTGTATATCGGATGTGCCGGAGGTGTGGATACAACCGCCACTTTCCTCTACAGTCCTGTACCCGTACCCGAAGGTGACGTGGCACTTCGAGTAACACTCCGCGGCTTGCACGGAGGACACTCCGGATGCGACATACACCTGCAGCGTGCGAACGCTATCAAACTGCTCTTCGAGTTCATCAAAGAGGCGGTCAGCGAATACGAGGCACGCTTGGCATGCGTAGAGGCAGGCACGTTGCGCAATGCCATCCCGCGCGAAGCGTTTGCCATCCTCACCGTTCCTGCCGAAGGAAAACAAGAGTTGCTCGAACTGGCGGATTTCTACGAGGACCTCTTTATCAAAGAATACGACGGCATCGAGGACGATATTCACCTCACGGTAGAGGACGCCGGTGTCAAGGCGCTCAAGGGATTGCTGCCCGAGGACACCCAGGACTTCCTCATTCATGCCATCACCATCTGCCCGCACGGCGTATACCGGATGAGTACCGACATGCCGGGTATAGTCGAGACCAGCAACAACCTCGCCATGATCAGCATGGACGAGCAGCAAATCAAGGTGATGTGCCTCTCGCGCTCGAATATTGAGAGCCGCAAGGAGGAGTTCATGGAGATTCTGGACTCGTGCTTCCGTTTGGCAGGTGCCGATGTCGAGTTCAGTGGCTCATACAACGGCTGGAAACCCAATCCCAACAGCCGAATCCTGGACACAATGCAAGAAGTGTACAAACAGACGTTCCCCGGCAAAGAGCCCAAAGTGATGGTTATTCACGCCGGCTTGGAGTGTGGAATCATCTCCACCAACTACCCCGGACTGGATATGATCTCCTTCGGACCCACTATCGTCCATCCACACAGTCCATCAGAGGCGGTGAATATCAAGACGGTAGAACAGTTCTACCAATTCCTCGTCGCCACCCTCAAAGCACTGTAAAACAGGTTAAGGACCTTCACCCGACTCTACACACCTCTACTCTTACACTCCTAAAAACCTCATGCACCCAACCATCATAGGCATAACAGGCGGCATCGGCAGCGGAAAATCTTTCTTCGCCCACGCATTGGCGGAGAAAGGTTTTCCCGTCTATGATTGTGACCGGGCAGCCAAGCGGATTGTAGAGGAAGACCCCGCCGTCCGAGCCGCTATTATTGCCCTGCTGGGCGAAGGGGCATATTGTGACGGGCACTACCAGACCCGGTATGTGTCGGAAAAAGTGTTCGGGTCTCCCCAGGGTGCACACGCAGGGATAGCCCCTGGGGCGGTCCGAAGGAAAGAAACGCTGCTGGACAAACTCAATGCTATTATTCACCCCGCAGTCAAAGCAGATATTCTCCGCTGGGCGAACTTACATCATGAAGAAAAAATGGTGTTTGTAGAGAGTGCTATTCTCTTTGAGAGCGGACTGAACGACATATGTGACAAAGTGGTCTGTGTGACCGCGCCGGAATCAGTGCGCATTGCCCGTGTTATGGCGCGCGACCACCTCAGCGAAGACGCCATCCGCGCCCGCATGGCACAACAATTGCCCGAAACCGAACGCCAACGCCGCAGCGACATGGTCTATGTGAACACCTCCCCCAACATAGACCTCACCACCCTATTAGACCTTGTCCGACATTGACCTTATCTGACATGGACCTTGTTTGGCATGCAAACCTGCCTACCCGCCCTTTATAGCCACTGCTCCTCTTTGTCCAGTTCGCGGTAACTGATGGCTTCGCGCAGGTGGTTCGCGGTTATGTCGGCAGAGCCTTCCAAATCGGCAATGGTGCGGCT
>CAMOMF010000107.1 GCA_946619625.1 uncultured Bacteroidales bacterium | reverse complement strand
GGGTATGGGGGCAGCGCCCCCATTTTCAATCCGTCGGAGACACCTTTTTCTACAGACTGAAGCACCCCGCAGCGTTCCGGTTCGCTGCGGGGATCTTTTTGCAGGTTCATGCTGATATGCGGCGTTTTTTTTGCAGCTTTTGCCGCAGCAGCACCGCGGCTGTCATCGCAAGCAGTGCGCATGCAGCATAGAGCAGCCACATGCCCGCACCTGTCCAGTCCGGGTGCAGACCGAGCGCGGCGATGAGAACCGCAAGCGTACACTGCACCGGAAAATGCAGCAGAGCCGGTAGCAGAAACGGCAGAATATCTCTCGCGCGAGGAAAAGCAGTTCTTAAGGAAGTTGATAATGTCAGTGATCTCTATGATGGACCATCAGACGGTGACTGTCACGCAGGTTGCCGACAATATGTGTATGTCGCCCAAGACGCTCAACCGCAGAATTCAGTATCTCACAGGCGAAGGAGCGAAGCGGTATATAACGCGCATTCAGCTTGAGCAGGCACGCATCATGCTGCTCCAGGATTGTGATATTCCTATTGTGGAAATAGGCAACTGTTGTGGATTTGAAGACCACAGTTCTTTCACTCGAACCTTCACTCAGAACGTCGGAATGTCACCTTCTGACTACCGAATGACCCGCGGAAACGGCTAAATAAGTCAGTTTGTCCAATTCTGTAAAACGCTTGTCCGCTTTTGCAAAAGCGGTTTGCCGAAAATGCTCTACCTTTGCACTTGATATCTATCGGGTGCTTTTTTTTGTGCTACCCATACGATGCTACTCATAAGGCATGGATACTATGAAAAACAATAGTGAACCTGAAAAAGAATCCCCTATTGTAGAACAGCATCGCCATGAAGCAGCGATAAATTTCACAAGGGAGTTGGTAGAGGAGATTGTCTCTTCTGCTAAATCACCATCCAAGCAGGATAATCCGTCATCCAAGCAGGACAATCAGTCAACAAAGCAAGACAAGAAAAGTAGCAAATAAAGCTATACGGGTACTTCTAAAAATTAACGTAATGCAAGTTTATATCTTTTGATTTAGCAAACCATAGCGTTGAATTTTTACAAGCACCCTTTATTATTTTAGCAGATAACGCAAATTTGCATACTACGCTCTTTGATTTATTGGATTACCGCAGAAATATCATTTTTTTTCGGAATGATTTGGAGTTTTGAAATTCTATGTAATTTTGCAGTGCAATTCCGAATTTACATAAAATCATAAA
The DNA here is from genome assembly GCA_946619625.1 of uncultured Bacteroidales bacterium. GTDB lineage: Bacteria > Bacteroidota > Bacteroidia > Bacteroidales > Paludibacteraceae > Colicola. The sequence continues at coordinate 2,161 of CAMOMF010000107.1, read as the reverse complement.
GCTATGGCTAAGCAATATTCTCAACTAAATCTCACTTTTTTCATGCCCTTTAGTTTCATCAAGCGGTAATCCGATTAAAGCGGTTTGCTGCTTTGTTTTTTATGCTTAATTCATAACAATCCCTATACAATTCATTTGCAAACCATATACAATCCCTTTACAATCCTTATACAATCCCTATACTATCCCTATAGTAAAAATATTAGACTTCACGTGCAGACAAAAAAAAGAACTATAACTAAATAACAATACGACCATGACGAAAAAACTACTTGCTCTCTTGGCGCTCCTTTATTGTACAGGGGTGCAGGCGCAGTTGTCGGAGCCGATACTCTTGTCGGAGACGACCTACACGTACAACGATGCAGAAAGGACTGCCCTTTATTGCACGTTGACCGACGGCACTAAGCTGTTCTTCAACAACAACATGGATACCACTTACGTTGCCTCAGGCTATTTCTTCCTGACTCTGAACCGTATTGAGTCGGAGCAGCAGACACTGAACATTCCGAGTGAGTATGTTTATAAAGGGCACAAAACCTCGCTCCGCAGGGTTCTGATAGCTGACGGCGACTACCGGTGCGATGCGCAGCAGATCTGTGTCCCTGACGGTACGGAGGTCTTTCTGCTGCCCACAGCGAGTGCGCTGACCACGCTCGACCTGCCTGCTACCATGGTGCAGTTTAACTTCACTTCCTCCGACAAGTTCAAGGATCTGTATCTTCGCTCGGTCTATCCGCCGTATTGGGGAACGTCAAGTGGTTTTGCGCAGGGATTAGACCAACCCGTGAGCACACTGCCAACAGGTATTACCCTGCATGTCCCGACTATGGCTATGGATCTCTATTCCAAAACCGCACCTTACAAAGACGGCAGTCTTGTTGCTATAGCAGAGCCGGTGGAGCACCTGTTTGTAGGCTATCAACCGATTACCATCAGCAAAACCGACGGGTTGGCTGACAACGCACGTCTCACAGTGCCAAGATGGTATGGAGTGGGAGCAGAGAATAACGCAAACGGCTCATCCTACGGACTCTTCCATAATTATGAAACTGTAGGTCCAAAATATATTTCCTATAGCTACTCGGATATGCAATTCTTCTATCCTGCTCAACTGACCGTTGATGCCGACAAACCCGTGAAGCTCAAGAAATTCATGTTTGACCAGGATTGCATGCAGTACTATTTCGAAAAATACACCGACCCGATTACCGGAACCAATTATAAAATCACACCCTCTACAGCCATATTCCTCTCGCCCGTTACGGCAGATGAAATCGAAATGACTTTCCACATCGGTATAGTAGGTATAGGACAAACATATTACTTTGTATCATTTCCTTTTGATGTCAAATTGTCAGATATCACCTTCCCCGACTTTCAGTACAAAAGCAACATGGAGGTGATATGTATGGAATTTGACGCTGCCAAACGCGCAACAGATGTCAGTGGCAGTGAATACTATTGGCGGCTACTCTCTGCAAACGAGGTGTTGCATGCCAACCACGGCTATCTGATTGGGTACTACGGAGAATGGGCGGAACCTTATGTTTCCTATGGTAGAACCAACTATAACTATTATATTTACAGGCAAACAACCCTGCGTGTCAAGGCTATGGAGACGGAGAACAAACAGCAGTTGTTTACCGGCGGCGATGTTATGGTGCCCCTCACTACCCATCCTTCGCAAAACAAGCATAGCGAGAGTTGGAACCATATAGGCAACCCGTATCCCTGCTTTTTCGATATCCGCTATTTGGATTTCACGGCACCTATAACCGTGTTTGACGGGGCTTCTTATCATGCCTTTTCGCCGCTTGACGACGAGTATTATCTCTATCCTAACGAGACGTTCTTCGTGCAGTGTCCGGAGGGGACCAATTCCATTACCTTCAGCAAAGACGGTCGTTTGCATAACGACCCGGGCGGACTGTGGCAAACCAGAAAAGTCCCGTCGCGGGGCATGCAGGCACAGGAAACCAATCCTTTGCGCTGCGTCTATAATTTCATACTCAACGGCGAAGCCGGACACGACCGCACCCGCATCGTACTCAACGAAGAGGCATCAACAGATTACGAGTTGGAGCACGATGCAGCCAAGATGACGGGACAAGGCGACGTGCCGCAACTGTATGTGCAAGACGGCGGCGTGCAATATGCC
>CAMOMF010000106.1 GCA_946619625.1 uncultured Bacteroidales bacterium | reverse complement strand
TTACTATTTAACAATTTATTTTGCACTTTACCGCAAGACGTATTGGGTTTTGCCGTTCACTATGTAGAACCCTGATGTGGTGATTTCAGACACGGGTCTACCCAGTATATCATAGATGACACATTTATCGCTACCTGATGAGGGGACCTCCGTAAGAGCAGTGAACAATTTCACCACCACCTCGCACGAAGCATACACCTCCGAGCCGTCCGTAGCCGAAGCGAACACGGTTGCTCTGCCTTCCGACACTGCCACGACTCTACCCTCCCGGGAAACGGTCACTATCGTCGAGTCCGAAGTGCTCCACTCCACCGTGCGGAACGTAGCATCCTCCGGCAGAACGGTGGCGGTCAGGGTAACGCTCTCGCCTACTCCGTCGCTAATATACAGGCTGAGGGAATCAGCGCCCAGCACTATCTCCGTTACATAAACAGGCTCTACGGTCACTACACAACTATCTGTCAAAGATGAACCGTCAGCGGTTGTCACGGTGATGACCGCGGCTCCCACACCCACGGCGTGAACAGTGCCGTCTGCATCCACACTGACTACCGACGGAGCCGAACTGCCATACAGCACCGCTGCGTTCGTCACATTATAGGGGAAGACGATTGCGGAAAGGCTATAGGTATCCCCTATGGTCAATGCAAGCGAATCCTGGGAGATGCGGATGGAATCCGCCAGAATGGGCGTTACAGCAAAGTTGCATGTGGCACTCAGGTTTGAGCCGTCAAGCGTTGTCAGCCTTATTTGTGCCGTCCCTAAAGCCAGCGCAGAGACCAAACCGGTTGAGTCCACCATGAGAATGGTAGAATCGGATGTACTCCAACGCACAGCAGGATTGGTGGTATTCAGCGGCAACAGCGTATAACTCAGGCGCAAAGTATCATCCACATGCAATGTAGCCTCCTGAGGGAGGAGAGTGAGTGACTCTGCCAAAATAGGGCTGACCGTCACACTGCAAGTGTCCGCCAAATCAGAGCCATCCAGTGTTCGCACAATAATCAAAGTAGTGCCCACAGACGCAGCCTGACCTCTTCCCAGCGAATCTATCTCCAGCACCGCAGGGTTGGTAGAAATCCAAGAGAAAGACTTGTCGGTAGTCTCCAAAGGCAGCACGGTGGCGGTCAGCAGGAGCGAGTCGCCCAACAAAAGGTTTGCCCCATGCCGAGAAAGCACAATAGAGCGAGCCAAAGTAGGCGGAATGACCGTGTCTGCCACCTGAATAACGCAACTGTCCATCAAACCCGAGCCGTCCAGTGTGGAAACAAAGACCTTGACTGTTCCCGCTCCTACTGACTGGCAGAAGCCCCTTTCGTTTACGGTCAGCACATCGGTGTCAGATGAGGACCAGCGTACAGACTTGTCGGTTGTTTCCTGCGGTAGCAGGGAATATACCAATTGCAGATTGTCGCCAAGGGAAATCAGCACAGAGTCCTGCGTCAAGGAAAGAGATGCAGCCTTGGTGGGTTGCACCGTACCGGCAATTTGTGCCGACACGTCCGAACCGTCCTGAGCGGTAGCAGTAATGACAAAATCGCCCGGTGCCAATGCTACGCATGTACAGGTTGAGTCTGTACGAGAGACTATACGTATGATAGCAGAGTTCTGCGTGCTCCAAGACACCGCCTTGGAAGTGGCATTATCCGGCAGCACGACAACAGAGAGCGAAAAATTGCTCATCGTTCGGAGACTGTCCAGCGATGTATCGGAGACCGCTGTGATCTGCATACCGGCAACCTTCACGGGATTGCCTACCACGGAACAGGAAGCGGAAACGCCCGAGCCGTCAGTAGCAGAGACGGTTATCGTTGCCATACCTACACCCAAGATTGTGACAATACCATTGTCCACAGTCGCCACAGCCGGATTGGATGACGACCAAGTAACAGACTGAGTGGTTGTGTTTGCCGGCACAAAGGTGGTAGTCAGATGACACGTGTCCCCCTCAATGCCTGAGAACAGACCTTTGGACAGAGACAGACCCGTTGCCAAGATAGGATTGACCGTCACCACGCATGTGGCACTGAGGTTGGTGCCGTCCGTCGTAGAAGCAGTTATAGTGGCGGTACCTACCGACAGAGCCGAAATGTTGCCCCGCGCATCCACTGTAGCAACGACAGGATTGGACGATTGCCAACTGACTGTTGAGACCGCCACAGTGGTGGGCAGAATGGAAGCCGTCAGTGTAGCCGTACCTTCGGGATAAAGTGCCAACGAGGTTTGGTTCAGCGTGATAGAAGATGCCTTGGAATACACCTCATACTCCGCCTCAGTCATGATACGGAGGGTGTCATCTGCCGTAGAGGGCACATTGAGGTAGGACTCGTTTGCAGGCAGATAGACCAAAGAGCTGCTCTTTGCAAAGCAGAGTTGCCCGTCCGGCGAAACAGTCAGCACGCGCATGGTAACGGGATTGTAGGCAGAGCGCGCGTCACGAGATTTCCGGCGGTTGTTGTTATAGAAATACACGCCGCGCAATTGATTGCCTGCAGCAGTAGCTGTAGCCGTGCCGCCAATGGTCAGTTTGTTGTTCCATTGCTGCGGAGCACTGCACTCAATGAACACAGGCGTAGAGGCGGGTATCGTGCCGTTCAACTCGGAAAGGATGGCGGCGTTGCGATAAACCTGGGATATATAGTACACCTTCATGCCGGTTCCTGCCACTGAGAACGGGAATGCGGCATAGAAAGGTTTGTAGTATTTGTTTCCTAATTGGATAGTGGGCAGCACGCCAAAGTACTGGGAGGCGTTGTCCACCTTGTTGATGTACCAAAGACGATAGTCACCGGTACGCTCGGTTCCCAAGAAACCGAGGTCACGCGAACTGGTCTCGTTGTCATCGAGGTACTTGCCCTCGGCATAGACTTGGTAAGAGCCGTCTGACTTCTGATACACATCCACGTAGTAGCCGATGATGTCGTGCACACCGGTACCTTGTGCTTTGAGGTCAAACTTGCCATTGCTCACCTGGTGAGCATAGATGATACAGGCAGGGTCATGATGCAGCCGCGCCGTATCTTTGTACAGTTCAATAGCGCCCATATCCGCCGAAGCAGTGGACACATTGATGCTACCCGTATTATCCAAGACATAGATATAACGGGAAGTTTTTTTGTTATGAACACGATAGTAGCCATCTCCGACGAATTGTGCAGAAAGAGCGGAGACTAATGAAACAAACAGACTAATAACAAAAATACGTTTCATACTATAAACAGGCAGGTGTGCCTGAACATTAACATTACGTGCGGGTGTACCATTACGTGCGGGTGCACCCGCGCAAAAAATCAAACGGTAAAGAAAGTCCGCCCATAAAGGACGAACTTTCTTTGCTATTACTTGGTTAGTTCATAAGTAGCGTATTACTCAATAACACAGATACTTACACGGTTCAGTTCAGGGCTGTCACCCTTCTTGTCATACGGTTGAACCGTATCACCCAAACCTTTGACAGTGATACGATCCTCTGCGATGCCCTGCGAGATGAGATACTCCTTGACAACTTGTGCACGCTTCTCAGAAATCATCTGGTTGTACTTAGCAGTACCTGTACCCTTGTCAGCATAACCGGTTACGAGCACCTTAGAGTTGGGGTACTTGTTCATGAAGTCAAGAATATGACGCAGTTTGACAGCCTCTCGAACAGATACTTTGTTGGAAGAAATCGGGAAGAAGATTTCAGTGCGGAGCGAATCACGCATAGCCAGATAAGCAGTTCCGTTGCCCGAGTTCTGCGCAGCAGTAATAATGGCGAGAGTGTCCACCACTTCTTTCTCCACATAGACGGTGTCAAGTTGCACAACGGTGTCAGGCTGTTGCTTGCAAGGCAGGAGTTCGTCCTTCTTCACTTTCTTCTCGTTGTAGGTGCCGCCGAAATTGTATCGGGCAGTTACGAGTGCATTGAGATACCAATCGGGGTTGTGCGCATACTTGGAGTTGTACTTATCCATCAGGAAGTTAGCACTACCCTCTACGCCCAAGCGGAACTTGTCGGTAATACGGAAGTCAATGAATACACCAACTTTGCCCAGGGGGCTGGCTTTGCAGCCTTCCCAATACGTATTGTAGGAATCGTTGCCAGGCATAATCGCATTACCCAATCCGGGAATAGCATCGTTGAGGTCTTGCCTTGCCTGCGTAGCCTCGTTGTTGTGGAAGAAGATATTGGCACCTACACCTGCTAACGGACCGGCGCTAACGATACGATCATACTTGTATCCACCAATCAAGTTGACAAGGTCCATGGTAACGTCCAAACTGGGAGCCACATAGTACCATTTCCACTGTTTAGAGGGGGCACCTTTTTCTTCCAAGTCAGGAGTGGGAACATAAGCCGCCCTACTCTGCCAACCGTTGATAGCAAGACGCAATCCCCAAACAGGAGTGAAGTTGTAACCAACAGCAATCTGGGCATTCATGTAAGAAAGCGCCGAAGCATCGGTTGTTTCGCCAATGGTATATTGGTAGCCGAAAGCCCCGGAAAGATACCAATGAGGACGGAACTCATATAGTGTGGTGTCCTGCTCCTGTGCGAAGGCGCTTGTGAGCGCCCCGCAGAGGATAACAGCCATCAAAATAAATCTACGTTTCATATATTTAATCTGATTTAAATCGTTTAACAGTTCCCAATGCCTAATTACTTAACAGTTACGTAGTACTTACGCTGTGAAATCTTACCCGAGTAGTCGAGTGCGGAGTAGAAGATTTCATAGGTAAAGCCGGCAGTAGGAACAAATGCAACGCCATAACGTCCACCTTCAATCACTTCGTTGAAGAACTCGTGGCTGTTGGCAGCATTGAGTGCAGCGGTGCAAGCGGCGTCCCCACCCTGTGCAGAGGCGGTACCACGGAACACATTGGTTACAGCGATGAACTTCTTGTAAGCAGGAGCAGCAATTTCTGCGGTGTAAGAAGTAGGATAAATCATGATAGCACCGGTTCCGTTGAACACAGTCGGGAGGTTCTTAGAGGTACTCATGAGGTGCATATGTTTGTCCACGCCCTCGTATACCATAACGGTTTGGAGCAACTTGTTGGGGTTGTCAAGCAGACGGTTGACACGGGCGATGAGACTGTTCATCTTGTTGATGAAGCTGTTCAGGCGCGGGATGTACCTATCGAACTTGCTAAGAACCTGTTTCTTGGCATCGTCCACTACACTCTGGATTTGGGTGTTGAGTTGTCCCTGTACATCAGTAGTGAAGTCACTGAGTTGCTGGTTGATAGAGTCAATCAAAGCGTTAACCTGTTGGTTAATCTCAGCATTAATCTTGGTGTTCCAACCATTAACAACCGTTGCAAAGCGAGCGTTGAAATAGTCCTCCAACTCGTGAAGGTCATCCACGTAAACGGTATCTTTCTTGGTACGAAGATCACCGGTAGCCTGGAAGTAGTCCACATCAGGAATGTCCACAACCACCTTGAACTGAACGGTATCCAGATTGATGGTAATAGCATCCAAGTGAACATTTGCATCAGCATGATTCAACTTGAAGTTAACATTGAACTTGATATCCTTCATCTTGATGTCGAAGGAGGAAGAGAGGTCAGAGAGCGGGTTGATAGTAGGCAGGTGACGGAAACTGCGGTCCTTGAGGAAAGCATAGGAGAGCGGTTTAACAGCCACAGCTGCTGCATCATAGTTAGAGTAAACACTGTGCTGTCCAAGCGAGTCGGTCCAGGTAGCCTTCACAGCGTAACGCGGCATGAGTCCGTTGAACTGCTGATAGATACCGTTAGCCAAGAGGGTAAGGCTGGAGGGGTCGAAGCTGGTAACGACTTGACGAGCACTCTTGCCCTTGAAATTGGTGCGATAGAAGTCCTTAACGGCTTCTTTGAGTTCGGAGTCGATTTGCAGTTTAGCGACAGGAATACCTGCTTCGTCAAGAACAGCTTCCGCCTCGTAGAGACCATTGTTAGCCTGTCCCTGAACCGGAGCTTTCCAAGTGCCGGCGCCGGTGTAACCAAAGGTCAGTTTCTCGGTGCAGGGCTTAACCGTGTCGAGGTGGATACCTGCCTCTTCGTCAAGAGAGTTCACGAGCGTAAACTGAGCAGCGCTGAGGTCAGCCGTGCTGGGGTTAACGGTGAAGAAAATCTTACCGCCGTTGGCACCTTCGCTGAGGAATGTGGTACCACCAGGAATGCTGAATGCGTCCACTGTGCCGCCCAACATGGCAGCGTCGTCGTCGGTGAGGGCATATTGTTCGTAAACCAAGTCGGCGGTGCTAGTCGTCGGGAACTCGGTAAAATGTTCGTTCTGTCCGTAGTAAGCCATGAGGACGTTGCTCTGCGAGCTGAACGGCATAGCATAGTAACCGAAGACGGGGTTGAATGTACCCTGCAGAAGCACGCCGTAGATAGTCTTGGAGAAGACATCATTGACGGTGGCGGTGAGTTTATTGATGTTGCGGGTGTTCTCCTCTACCTGCGTTTTGAGAGTTGCCACTTCAGCCTGCAGTGCTACGAGAGAGTCGTTGAGGATCTGAACAGAGTCACGAACAATCGGCAGGACATTCTCGAGTTTAGTGATACGTACGTCAAAGGTGTCGAGGGTAGCCATGACGATGGTGTGTAGGCTGTCGCTGTAGTGGAGAGCCTTGTTGTAGAGGCTGTCAGCCAGTGCTTTTACCTCACGTACCTCGGCTTTGGTAGCGAGGCTGTCGATAACCAACTTGATGCTGTCGATTTGTACTTGCTGAACGCTGTCGGTCTCGTGGAGTTCAGTATAGAGCACCTGCAGCGCATCGATACGTATGCTGTCCATGCGTGCGAGAGCGAGTGCATTCGCCGCCTCAACCTCAACCGTATCCATGCGACCTTCGAGACCGGTAACACGGCCCGCCAAGTTGTTGACGGTGGTATAGATATTGGTTACCAAGGTATCGATACGTGAACTGAGTCCGTCGATGCGTGCGCTGTCAGCCTTAGCCAGAGCCTGAGCGGCGTTAGCGGTAGCCTGTGCTTTGATAACGGCAGAGTTGAGAGTAGCGACATCGGTGTACAATTGCCCGATAGAGTCGCAATGCTGCTTGAGGTGGGTGTTGATGTCATTCAACGCTCCGCGCAGCGAGTCAATCATGGTTTGGTAAGTAGAGGTAAGTACCCAGTCTTGAATCTGCGAGTTCACATAGTTCTGCACTTCAGTGATGTTCCAGTAGTTCTTAAGGGAGTCACCAACAATCTTAGCCACATCTTGTGCGGTCTTGATTTCGCAGCCGCAAGAAACAATCTTTGACAAGTCATTGACTTTGCTCTGAAGGTCATCGATTTGATCTTGAAGAGAATCGGTTGTAGCAACCAACTCTTCCTCCAGATTACTTTTCTCATTGGAGAGAGCAGCCACTTGATCTCCAAGATTGTCGTTACAAGCCGTGAAACCCAACATGCTGACAGCCGCAAATGCAACTGCCACAATGTGTGTGAATTTGAAAAAATGTTTCATCTTTTTGTTTATTGAAGTTAATTATATTGTCTTTATGGTGTATAATTCGTTGTTTTCGTTCCTCCCTGCACTAAAACAGTCTTCGCGAGAAGTTGATATTGAGAATAGGATAGACTTTTGCGGCAGTGACGACCTTGACGTATGTTCCCACTTGTCCGCGCACGTCGTACACATCGTGCACGAGGTCGGTTCCGTCGTGTGTGACCAACTTGGGGTCTCCCCAGCAGAGCACGCCTGCGTTGAAGGAGAAGAAGGTCTTTTGGTCCCTTGATATAGGTGTTCTGTAGCCAAACCCCACATAAGGCCGTACATAGTTGGCAATGACTTCTGCTTTGACCATTCCTTCCTCGTTGGGCACCATGCGGTACTGTTCTCCCGTGCTGCGGAACTTGCCGATAGGCACAGACATGCGTCCGTAGGAAAGGATCTTGTCGCAGATGGCAGGTGGCAGTTCGATACCCGTGCCGTTGTAGGAGAAGACGGGTTCCTCAGCCAGCACTTTGTCGTAGATATTGTTGTACATGGACATTGCCATGAGCGAAGGCATATCTTCCGTCGTGTTGTAAGCGCGCGCGACACGTGCCGGACCGACGTATATACCTGCGGTGAAGAACCATTTTTTCTCCTTGAAGGGAAACACGTCGAAGAGCAG
>CAMOMF010000105.1 GCA_946619625.1 uncultured Bacteroidales bacterium | reverse complement strand
GGTGTGGACAGTGCGGGTAGAACCGTACCAGGGACGCCGTACATGGTGGCGTATTGGGGCTTTTTTGCCGAACAGATTACGCCGGACTACTACAGCGTGCGCGTGGATTTCAAGGACAATGTATATAAACCGCTTGGCGTATGGATTTGCAATCACCCCTGGCCCTATTACGGAAATATCAATGGGGACGGTTTTGCCAGTGCTTTCAGTAAAGAGGGCGACTATTTTGCCTTGGTGGCGCATGGACTGGATGCCGAGGGGCACCCCGTTGGTACTACGGCACGGTTGCTCTTGGCGACGTACACCGGCGGCAAACTGGTGCAGAGCAGCGAATGGCAGTACATGGACCTGCGCGCGCTGGGTACTGTAAGTGCAATCTTTTTCACGATGGAAACGAGTGATACGGACGCTTTGTATGGTGCCAATACCGCTGTGTATTTCTGTTTGGACCGACTTGCCGTCTGCGATGCGGATGTACAGGAACTGTCGCGTCCCAACAACCTGCGAATCCTGTCTGCAGGCGAGGACAGCCTGACACTTTGCTGGTCGCCTGTAGAGAATGCCGAGGCGTACCTATTATCTATTGACAGTACCGAAGAAACCGTTACTTCGGACACCATCTACACGTTCCGTGCGCTGCAAGCCTACACTGCCTATACACTATCGGTGGCAGCGGTGAACAGCAAGGACACCTCGGATATCGCTCTTATTCAGGCACAAACGACAGACCTGACCGCCCCTTCTGTGCCGGAGGGATTGCAGGTGGTGCAAAGCAATAACAGTGTCACCCTTACGTGGAACCCCTCGGAAGATAATGTGGGTATACGCCGCTACACCACCTATTTGGACGGTGAGGCATATAGGCGCACAACGAGTTGTACCTGCACTTTTGCCGGATTGGAAAAGGGCAAGACTTACCTATTGGAGGTGGAGTCGGAGGATATGGCAGGCAACAAGTCTGCACGTGCATCCATTCGCATCACTATGGGGCAATCCGCCTTAGAGGCAACAATATCCGATGATACCGAAGTGACAGAAGTGTTCGCCCCCAATGGCATGTTCATGGGCAACACTATCCCTTGCGCGCACGGCGCGTATATTATTAAGAAAAGGCAGAAAACAAATATATTAATTGTTCAATGATTAAAAACTAACTAATGAGAAAGTTTATCTTTTGTGTCATTTTTGGGATGACCACAGTGCTGACTGCCATGGCAAGCAATGTCAAGGTGACAATGAATGCTATCAGCACGACGATGACGTTGGCAGAGAAAACTTCCGGAAACGCGGTTGCAGTGGGGGAACCCGCCAACAAAGTGTACCAATTTGAAGTAGCCGCCGGTACGTATGTGCTGACCGCCTACGACACCGACGGAACCACGGTGAATGGCTCTATTGAACTGACGGTAGGGGACGAAGACCTTGTGCTTTCAGTTTTCACGATTACCGCCTATGCTACTAATAGCGGGTGGGTGTATGGAACCGACTACACTATTGATTATCAGATTGTCAGCAAAACGGGCGAACTGCAAAATGTAGTCATGGGTGACAGCAAAACAGCGGGACGCAAGACCTTCTTGGCGCTGAACGGGCACACCTATTATTTCGACTACGTCCCATCTGAAGCGCGTCGCGCAGAGGGTTTCACTGTCGGCTACAAGAGCGGAACCGTTTCGTTCAATGTGTCCGCCTCAATGGCAATCCCGGCAGCATCTGTAGTGGCACTCACTGCTCCTGAAGGTGCCACTGTGTTTGTTGGCCGCAAGACTTCGCATTTTGTGCCGTTTATTGAAATTCTTTCCGACAGTGTCAACGGCAACACATACTATTACACGCTGGCTGCGAACACCGAATACAACTACCGTGTTTCCAAGCCCGGCAAACTGACACAAGGTGGAGTGTTCAAAGCAGGGACCGGCGATATTACTGTCTCCGATGCCGACATGGACGCTAAGAGTCCAAGTTGGATTGACCACAACGTAACCTCCAACGGTGGGTACAACGTAGCCGACATTTTCCTAAACATCAACGCGCAGGAACATCTGAAACTGTCGCAGGGCGATCGGTACGACCTGATTACGCTCCGCAACTGGGAGATTGTCAATAGTATCACTTCCAACTATTTCATCGAGCCGGACTACCACTTCTTTGTTACCGACCTCAATGGTCAGGCAAGCAACAGCGTGGTGACTATCGACCCGGACGGCACCCTGCACGCTGTGGGCAATGGTTCTGCCATTGTTACGGTTACGTACGATGCTATCCGCCTTGCGGGAATGACCGGAGGTGAGTATTGGAGCGCCATTTGGCCGGAAAACACTGGTGTGTTCATCGTGACGGTAGGTCAGCCTGCAACGGGCATAGAATTGGGTATGATTATCAACGAGACCAACACGGTGCAGTACAAACTGGCAGGAACAGCCTATGACGCTGATTTTGACGTGCTGTATTTTCCCGACACGGTAGGTGCTTACACCAACTACACCTTCCACCCCACGGGCGTACAGAGCGTAGAGGTGGCATACCCCACGCTTGGCACCAATGCCGCCACGTACAGCGGGTTTGGCACCGAGGGGGTCACGTATGACTCTGAGACAGGTAACTACACCGTACAGGTCCGTTTAGGACGTCAGATAGTACGGCTGACCAACGCCGCCGGACAGAGCGAGTATCAAGTCCTGGTAGGCAAGCCTGTTCATGTGCAACTCACGGCGTTGGGGCGTGAGCAGACCGGCAACTTCCAGCCCGGCGATAAGATTCAGGTACAATTGTCCGGGCTCTTCCACCCGGCAAACAAGATGGCGGGTATTCATAACTTCAACGCCTCTACTATCTACCACCACGAGAGTGCCGAACTGAAGAGTGCCTCCAACCAGTACACTTTCTGTAGTGCACCCGCGGCGCAGGCGTTCACCGTCACCCTGCCTGACACTTTCAATGTGGCGGCGGCAAATTATGAATACCGCTTGGAGCATGGCGTTATCAAGGTCGGTGGCTTTGGTGACCCGATTGGCAATCACCGCAACACCTCAAAGCAGTTCGGACGTGGTGCCAACTTTACGGCCATTGCTCAAACGGCTGTTTTCGGACAACTGCCCGATATCGTACTGCCATTGCGTGAACGCCCTGCCAAGAGCCTGCAAATCAGTGTAACACCATCTGACGCCACTGTCGCCCTAACCGATATGGACGGCAAAGAACAAGTGGCTGAGGAAGGCGTATATGCACTCACCACTGCCAACTATATCTACACAATCGAGAAAGCGGGCTACAACACCCTTTACGACACGGTCCGTCTGACTGACGATAGTCCGGCACTGACTGCCTTGACATTCACGATGACGGCTATTGACAGCACCGACACAGGGTGGGACGGCGTAACAACCAACTTCGAACCTGCACAGGTGGATGACTGGTATATTATCCGTTCCGGCTACCAAATGGCTTGGTTCGCCGCCAAGGTGAACAGCGGATCGCTGACCATAAAAGGCAAACTGGCAAACGATATCTCGTTGGACGGACACCCATGGAAACCCGTTGGTGGTACTACAGCCTCCAAGGCGTTCAAGGGGCAGTTCGACGGACAGAACCACACTATCGACGGACTTTATATCAATAGTACTGCCACCTATCAGGGCCTGTTCGGTTATGTACAGAACGCCGCCATCAGCAATCTGGAAGTGCAAGGCGAAGTCACCTCTACCGCCAACTATGCAGCCGGTGTTGCGGCGATGATCAATGCTACTACTATCACCAATTGCGCTTCGCGTGTCAATGTCAGCGGTGCCAACTACGTGGGCGGTATTGTTGGCAACGTTTCCGGAAACTCTTCGGCTATCCGCAACGCTTATTACTTGGGTACCGTTACCGGCACGGGCAATAACGTAGGTGCTATCCGCGCCAATGCTACAGCGGGGCAGTATGAGCATATCTACTCTGTTCAGGCTTGCCGCATTGACACGACGGCAACCATACACACCTCAATCCTTACCGAACGACAGTTTGCTGACGGTACCGCGGCTTGGCTGCTGCGTCCTGCCTTTGGGCAGCGTTTAGGCTCTGACCTCTACCCGGTTCTTGGGGCAGACATGGTTTACCAATTAGGTGTAAAAGAAGATACCGATACGCTGTTTACTTACATCAATGCAACCGAGCAGATAGATACCATGTGGGTGAACAATATCGCTGCTTTCTATTATAACGAAGAGGCACAGCAAGTCACCGAGATCCACTCCGATACCATCGTTTCGCTGATGATTGAGGTCAAACCGCTGACCGGTGCCGCCACTTTCGAGGAACGGACTCTACGTCCTGAATCTGCATGGTATGGCGACCCCGACTTCGAAGAGGAGGACAACTACTGGAATTCCGGCGACTATGTTTTCTCCACCTATGTGGACGATTGGGGCTCATCGGGTGTTTATTATTATGACATCACCATGGCGAACATCACCTCCAAGGACTTTGGATGGGGTAATCCTTACTATGACCAGTACAGTGCTGCCGGTGGGGCCGCCGAGGGCAACAACTACGCTATCTGGTACGCCAACTGGTACGGCAATGCCAACGTAACACTCACAACCCCGCACGTGCTCACCGGTATGGCGGTCACTAACAACGCTTGGGTGGTCAACGATATCCTCAATGGAGACGGCATGTCTGTTGAACCCGATGGTAGCTTCGGACAACCCTTCCACAAGGGCGATTGGCTTTGCCTGACTATCACCGGTTACGGCGAAAACAGTGAAATTACCGGTACGGTTCAGTATTACCTTGCCGACTTCCGCGACACCGTCAATTGCGATTGGACTTACGCCGAGAACTGGCAGTGGGTGGACCTCTCTTCGCTGGGTACGGTCAGCGAGATTGGTTTTGCTCTCACCTCGTCCAAGAACAATCAGTACGGGATGAGCACGCCTGCCTACTTCTGTTTCGACAACCTCGGAGGAAATGCTGCTGACTGTCGTATAGGTGCACTGACCCATGTCGATGGCAAGGGGACAGGTCTGAACACTTTGGGCGGCAACACTGACCAACCCCGCAAATTCATCCTTGACGGTCGTGTTTATATCCTCCACAGTGGTATTCTTTACGACTCCACCGGTCGCAGAGTGAAGTAATATATCCGATAATTCATCTAATGCAGCCCCGTAACATAGTCCGCGGGGCTGTTTTCATAAATTTTGGGTATTGTGTATCTCGAAAAAAAGCAGTAACTTTGCATCAAATTTACAAGGCACTTTTTTAGATGAACAAGAAAAGATATTTTTGGGCGGTTGTGATGCTGCTGATAACTGGTTTTCAGTTGTGGGCAGATGATTCTATCCGTATCAGCAGCGACGATTGGAACGCCCTCTTGCAACGAGTTGAAAAATTGGAACGCAGTCAGGCACAGGCTGACAAGTCACCAAAAATGGTGACCGATGCCACTACTGCCGCCACCACGAAAAAAACGCCTACCTACCAACTGGACGCCAATACCGGTGCCACCGTGCGGCGTGTGGGCAATGGTAGCGGGCGACTCACGTTTGGCGGTTATGGCGAGGCAACATTCAAGCAGTGTTTCTTCTCCAACAACTACCTCCGTTACGGCAAGAACCCCGAGAAATTCCGCGGCGACCATTACGGCGAGTTCGACCTCCCGCACGTCGTTTTCTACATAGGGTACGACTTCGGCAAGGGCTGGAGCATGGGCTCCGAGATTGAGTTCGAGCATGGCGGACCCGAGATAGCCACCGAGATTGAAGAGGAAGAGGGCGGCGAGTACGAGAGTGAGATAGAGCGCGGAGGGGAAGTGGCACTCGAACAGTTCTGGATTCAGAAACGCTTCAACGACTACGCCATCATCCGCGCCGGTATGCAGGTCATCTCCGTAGGCGGCACTAACGCGCACCACGAGCCTACCGAGTTCTTCGGCGTGTATCGTCCAGAGGGCGAGTTCACCATCATCCCCTGCACCTGGCACGAGGTGGGACTCACTTTCATGGGCAAAACACCCTTCGGACTCCACTACCAGGCGATGTTCCTACCCGGACTCGACTCCGACCGGTTCAGCCGTAAGAACTGGGTCAAGACGGGCGCGGGCAGTCCGTACGAGTTCAAGTTGGCGAACGTCTTTGCAGGGGCGGCACGCGTGGACTACACCGGCGTTCAAGGGCTCCGGCTCTCCCTCAGCGGATACCTCGGCAACTCTTTCCGTAACACCCTCAGTCTCAGCAGCAAAGAGATTGATAACAGCGCCTACAAGGATGTCCGGGGCACGGTCGGCATCGGCAGTTTCGATTTCTGCTACAACGACTACAACCTCGTCCTCCGCGGGTCTGCTACGTACGGACATCTCACCGACGCCGCCGCCATCACGCAGTACAATATCGGCATGCGCAAAGGCAGTGTCTCGCACAAGCAATGGGTGGGCAGCGATGCCATTGCCGCCGGTATCGAGGCGGGCTACGATTTCTTCGGACTCAACCCGAACCTCCACAACCGCAATCAGAAATTCTACCTCTTTGCACGTTACGACTACTACGACTCCATGTTCCGCAATCCCGAGGGCAAACGCGACTACACCTACTCCTGGTGTGGGCGTCAGCGCCTGGCAGTCGGTATCAACTATTACCCCCTGCGCGAAGTCGCTGTCAAGGCGGAATTTGCGTATGGTATATTGAACAAAGGAATGCGCGCGGACGGCACAATCGGCAAGCTCTACAACGACGAGCCCCAACTCTCCGTTGGAATAGTCTATGCCGGCATGTTCCGACACTAAGGGACCGGCAATTCAGGAGTGTATTGTGGCGTACCCACGATAGTAATGTCTGTAACTCCTGAACTCCTAAAGTCCTGCACTCCTAAAAAAGTATTACAACAATTAAAATAAATAAAAACAGATGAAAAAACTAATTTATGTTTTCTGCGCTGCTGCAGCACTGTTGCTGTCAGCATGCGGCGATGCAAATGTCAAATTGTCTGACAAAGAGGCGGCACTCAAAAAAGTCGTTCCGCCTTACGTGCACAACACGGTGGTTGCCACCTACAG
>CAMOMF010000104.1 GCA_946619625.1 uncultured Bacteroidales bacterium | reverse complement strand
GCCTCCGTCAACGGGGTCTCCGAACAAACAAACGAAGTGTTTGTGCTGAAGGAGAAAGCATTGCTTAATGGTGTAATGGTAGCACTACAGATTCTGGTTCTGTCTGTCTGGGTTCGAGTCCTGGTTAAGCAACAGCATTATGGGTAAATTTCATAGTGAGTTAGTGTTAAAAGAAACCTTGCGTAGATTTTTACAAGGTTTTATATGGGTTAATAAAAATGGTTGAAAAACCGAAAACAAGCGGAGGCGTGAGTCCCTGCTTGTTTTTTATTTTACAGGCACTCCGAATAATCTGTTGGGTAATTCTGACTGGTAATTATTGGAAGTGCCCTGTCTGATTGCGGTCAGAACCGTCCGCCGGCACCTCCGCCGCCAAAACTGCCCCCACCAAAACCGCCGAAACTGCTGCCTCCCGACGAGCCGCCAAAACCTCCTGAAAAGCCCGACGACCTCGAGGACGACCCTCTTCCGCTCCCCCGTGTACTGAGGAAAGCGGCTGCCATGGCGGCGAGGGCGATTGAAGCAGCAGCGGCAATATCATCGTCTGAATTGCCAAACGCTTTGGCACGCTTTTTCTCTGTTTCCAGAGTATATCGCGTACGCGCATTACGCACTCCCTGCAAGGTTCTGCCCGGCATTTGCATCTCCAGGTTGGATATCCACTCGGCGGGAACGCCAGCCTTCAGTGCGGCGGGAACAGCCGCGGCAAACTCCTCGGGGGTGAAGGCGTTCTGCAGTCTCCGTCGTGCGCGGCGTTTCTTCGTAGGGAAGAACGCTATCAGCAGCGGCACACCAATGAACAGCAGGACAATAAGGACATCCCATCCGTCCAAGTCCATGGACTCGTCGCCATAATCCATCTCCTCATGGTACTCGCCCAGCATAATCGGTTCGATGCGCGACACTGCCGCCTCCACCGCACCATAATAGTCCGGCGTATCCTGACGAAGATAGGGTGCCATGTCGTTGTTGATAATACGCTTACAGAGCGCGTCCGGCAGTACCCCCTCTATGCCATAACCGGTGGCAATGAACACGTCGATGTATTTCTCCGTTTCCGAGCGCGGTTTCAGTAGAATGAGTACGCCGTTGTTTTTCGCCGAACCGACACCCCATTTCTGTCCCAGACGCTGCGCATAGTCGGCAGGCTCATAACCGTCCAAGTCACTGATGGTGACCACACATATCTGATTACTCGTGCTGTCTGAAAACGCCTCCAGACGTGCCTCCAGTTGCCTGACCTGCGCACCCGTAAAGACACCCGCAAAGTCATTAACCATGCGGTTGGTGGCCTCAGGGAAAGCAGCCCAAAGCAAGGAGGGTACACAGATAAGTATGGAGAGGAGCAACCTTCTCATTGTCGCAACTGGTTAAGGTGGTACCTTAGAATTGCACCGTCGGAGCCACATTGGCACCTGCCGTGGCTTGGAAATACGGTTTCTTCGTAAAACCGAACCAGCCGGCATAAATCAGTGTGGGGAACTTGCGAATCTCGGCATTGAACTCCTGCGCCTCCTCGTTGTAATTACGGCGCGCTACGGCTATGCGGTTCTCCGTTCCCTCCAACTGCGCCTGCAGTTCCTGGAAATTCTGATTGGCTTTCAGGTCAGGATATGCCTCTGCCACCGCCATCAGGCGACCTATACCTTGCGACAGCTGGTCCTGCGCTTGCTGGAAACGAACAAGGTTCTCCTCCGTCAGGTCGGCAGCGCTGATAGAGATAGATGATGCGTTCGAGCGAGCCTCTACCACTGCGGACAAGGTGTTCTGCTCGTGTGCTGCGTAGCCCTTGACAGTATTGACGAGGTTGGGAATCAGGTCGCTGCGACGCTGATACTGATTCTCTACTTCTGACCATGCCTGCTCTACCTCTTCCTGATCTTCTACCAGGTCATTGTAATTGCAACTGGTGAAAGCCACTGCCATGCCGAGTACAACGGCAAAAGCGAAAAAATGTTTCTTCATTGATTGTATCATTTACTGATTATTAATTGACTAATTGATCATATAGCACCAATGGTGCATATCCTCCACACGACCGAACTGGATGTCGCGGAGTGTCTTGTACAGCAGGCGGCAGACTGGACCCGGCTCTTCGCCATACTCATAGACCACACCGCTGTCGGGGTCTGTGATACGGCTGATAGGCGATATCGCCGCACCTGTTCCGCAGGATGCCGCCTCTTGGAACGCGCCCAGTTCCTCCACAGGGATACGCCGCTCTTCCACCGGTATGCCCAGGTCGCGGCACAGTTGCATCAGACTGCGGTTGATGATTGAGGGCAGGATACTTGCCGACTTGGGCGTGCAGTAAGCGCCGTCTTTCACCAAGAAAATATTCGCCCCACCGCATTCGTCCAGATAGCGGTGCTCGGCGGAGTCGAGGAACAGCACGCCCACACCCGCCTCATGGGCAGGCTCGGTGGCGCGGAACGAACTGGCATAGTTGCCGCCCACCTTGTATTGCCCTGTTCCGTAGGGCGCCGCACGGTCCACATGTCTGTTGATGATGAACGGTGTCGTGCCGAAACCGGTAGGATAGTACGGACCAATGGGGGTTACCACCACGCAGAACTCGAACTCACTCGCCGGTGCCACACCCACACGGGGCGTCACGCCGAACATAATCGGGCGGATATACATCGTCGCCTCTGTTCCGTAGGGCGGCAGGTACTCGATATTCTTCTGTACGGCAAGGCTGATGGCCTCAAGGAACTTGTCCGTAGGCATGGGCGGCATATACATCGCCTTCGCGGATGCCTGCATACGCAACGCATTCTCCTCCGGACGGAACACACCTATACTGCCGTCCATGCGGCGATAGGCTTTCAGCCCCTCAAAACATTGCTGCGCATACTGCAACCCCGTAGCAGCGGCATGCACACTGATCATCGGGTCAGTGGTTGCCACCAACTCACCCCACGCGCCATCGGCATAATGACAGCGCACAATATAGTCCGTCTTCGTGTATGAAAACGTAAGTTTACTCCATTCAATATCTTTCATTTCATCATGGCCAAAGGGCCATTCTTAAACAATCTGTCCAATATACTTGTCTCGTCCGCCAAGAGGACCTCTTCCCCGCTGTGCTGCCACTCAGTGGTGCGTGCAAGCGGTGCCGCCTCTTTCGCGGGCATCTCGTTGCGCAGCAGCGACAATGCCACCTGTGCCGTCGCGTCGTTCAGGTCCAGCAGGTACGTGTACTGCCTCTCGTACAGCGGACTGATGAAGTCGGCGTAGTAGTCGTAGTAGGGCGACTTCTTGTAGGCGGACATGATAGCCGTCAGGTGCTGGTGTTGCCAGTGCTGCTGATAACTGATACGTATGTCGCGCGTCAGTTGTTTGGACTCAACCTTGCACAGCGGCACCGTCAGCAGGATACGCTCGCCGGCAGGGGACAGTATCACGCAACGGTTGCGCAGCGTCTGCTTGGGAAACGAGTCGCACACCTCTATTACGGGTACACGCGCGCTCGCGTAGGCTTCAAACCACGCCGCCGGTCCCCAGTATGTCGTCGGCAGCACCGTCATTGGTTGGCGTTCCTGCCTATCCGGTTCCAACGTATATGTCCGTGGAACCAAGGCTTGTCTTTCTCTATACTCAACCACACAAACACCGGTCTTCCTACAATATGGTCCTCCGGCACAAAGCCCCAGTAGCGGCTGTCGGCGGAGTTATGACGGTTGTCACCCATCATCCAGTAGTAGTCCATGCCGAACGTGTAGGTGTCGCCTATCTGCGCTTTCCGGTGCTCGTAGGCATCGATGACGCGGCTGTACAAGGGGTAGTTCTCCTTGGTCAGCAGGATTTGGTCGCCCTTGCGCGGGATATACACGGGACCGTAGTTGTCGCGCGTCCAGCGGTAGGTCGAGTCGCCAACGTGGTGCAGTACCCCCAGCGGATACACCTCTCCGCCCCGGTCTTCAGGCTCGATAAGGACAGTGTCCACCTTGCCCGAGTGCAACAGCTCGGCTTTCATCGCCTGCGTGAGGGGGAAATGATAGACAGGCTTGTCGGGTGTCAGACCCAGACTCAGTATCTCGTCCAGTCCGCCCTGCAACTGCGGATTGATGTATCGCCTGTCGTCTTTCGACACGCCCAACTTGTCTAATAGCGACGCACTCAGCATGGCACCATTGGTCTGCACGTAGTAGTTGTACTGCACCCCCTCGTGGTCTGCCAATGGCTCGCCGTTGATATACACTTGGTTGTCTATTATCTGCAACGTGTCACCCGGCTCGCCCACACAGCGCTTCACGTAGTTCTCACGCCTATCCACAGGACGGGTGATAATATCACCGAAAAGGTCCTTGCGGTGCTCAATGGTGGACTGACCGTAATAATAGCGCAGCGTGTAGTAGTCGGGGTTCTGCATCTTGCTGCATACGGTGTCACCCGTGGGGAAATTGAACACCACGATATCACCTTTCTCCGGCTTGTCCCATCCGGGCAGACGGCGGTACGCCCACTGCGGCTTGTCTATATAACTCTTGCCACCGCCTAACCATGCAGGAAAAGTATGCTGCACCAGCGGAAAACTCAGCGGGGTGTTCGGCACACGGGGACCGTACGACGCCTTGCTCACGAACAGGAAATCCCCCACCCTGAGACTTTTCTCCAACGAGGAGGAGGGTATCTGGTAGTTCTGGAACAAGTACAGGTTGATGAAGTACACCGCCACCAGGGCAAACACTATCGCATCCACCCACGAGCACACCGTGTACAATGCACTGTGCTTGTCTTGCAGGCTCTTCCACCAGGTCCAGGGGATGTAGTGGGTAACAAACATATCCGCTATGACGGGCAGCAACAGCAGCCACCACAGGCTGGACCAATGCCCCACCGACACCCATATCACAAAAGCCACGTACAACCCGCACCATATGCCGGCTGCCACCCAACTCTTGCGCGAGCACTCTTTTATCCGTTGTTGAAACGATTTCATATCTACAAATAAGTTCTTTTGCCGTTTTTAATAAGTTCTTTTATCTTCTTTCTTACAATTTATACCCTCTCGATTTCGGACTCCGTCCACAACTTATATCCTCTCGATTTCGGACTCCGTCCACAACTTATATCCTCTCGATTTCGGACTCCGTCCACAACTTATATCCTCTCGATTTCGGACTCCGTCCACAACTTATATCCT
>CAMOMF010000103.1 GCA_946619625.1 uncultured Bacteroidales bacterium | reverse complement strand
CCGAGCTCCACCCCCCCGGCCGCCCCAGCCTCGGGGACAAACCCTCAGGAAATTCTTTCATGGGCAGGCGGAGCACCCCCCCGCCTGCCAATGTCACCTTTTCCCCAGCCACCCTTTTCTGCCCCTTACCTGCACTGATTGTGATAGGTCTGTGTGCTCCTTGTGGTCAAAGCAAAAGGACTAAAATAATTAACTTGAATATATGTTATCTACTACGCAAAATACTATTTCTTGGCTGGTGTGCTGTATTGGGGCTTTTGCTCACCGTTTCGGCTTGCTCAATGGTGATTCCTATGCATATCTTTATCGCTACAAAGGACTGGATTTCTTGTTGAGAAATTATGATATCGAGCATACGTTCTCCATCGATGATGCTGTAGATGACATCACTCGTATTTGTCGGAGAAATGGCGGCACGCTCGCATAAATACCATCTAAGCCCATCCACGAAAACACGCTTAAGAGCCTTTCATGCCACACTATTCCATTAAGTTTAGCATTGGCGGAAAAAACGTACTTTCCTGCCCTTTGTAAGTGCAGAAACAAGTTTACAAGGCACAAATCCCTATAAATTATACACTTTTTTCACTTTTTACTTGCATATTCCAAAAAAATGTATTAACTTTGCGTCTCAATCTTGTTATATGATGGAACCAATTAGTCACAACATATTGCCCCAACCTAATCCGAGTCTCTCTTCCAATGAAGCCGGACGCTCCCTTTCTGCAAAAGTGGCGGAACTGCTGCACCGGATAGAACCGGTAAGAAGTCAAGCGATATTGTTTGGCTCAAGGGCACGCGGGACAGCTCGACCTGACAGCGACTGGGATGTGCTTATTCTTTTGGATAAAGACCGTATCTGTGCATCTGACCACGATAACATCTCTTATCCATTACGCGAACTGGGGTGGGAAATAAACCAAATGATCAATCCCATCCTCTTTACCAAGCGCGAATGGGAATCCAAACATTCTACTTTGTTCTATAAAAATGTCATGACGGAAGGAATTGCCCTAACCGAAAAAATCAAACAAACAACAATATATAACTAAAGAAACATCCTCAAAAAGAGAGGAAAACATTAAAAATATACACTTTTTTCACTTTTTACTTGCATATTCCAAAAAAATGTATTAACTTTGCAGTCCGAAACAAAATGAAAGGTATGAATACAAGGACATTAAAATCTGACATGACTGACTTTTTCAAGAAAATGCAAGCCGACAAGACTGCTTTGAATGCTTGCATCAGACAGGGTAAAAGTATTACTAAGGAGGCACAACGTCGTGGACTCACGCTTGCTACACCCATATGATTTCTTGAAAGAGGGCGACTCAACGTACTACTTCAATACAGATAATGGTTTGAAGTACAAGGCCTATTTCGTGGAGTTTTCTGCCTCTTTCTATAAATTATTTTCTTTTTCATTTGATAAAGAAGAAGGTGGCGGAGCACCATTTGATCCAAGAGTTAAAGATACGATCATTTCTGTTTTAAGGGACTTTTTTGATACTGAAAATTACGTATTGGGATATACTTGTGATGTAACTGATGGAAAAGAGATGGCTCGGAAGAGACTTTTTGACCGTTGGTTCGAGCAAGAAAATGATGGTTCTTTAAGAAAGATTGACTTTCAAACCGACAATATCTTTGTTTCGCTTATTGTCAACAAGGAATATTTCGCTATTGAACAAGTAGTAACTGATATAAATAATATTTTTGAAGAGCTTCAAGAACAAAAATAATGTTTAAATTACATTTTTTTTGAAGGGTACCAAAGCTTTTCAAACGATATAAAACCAATTTGCCGTGATGGTGGAATAGGTAGACACGAGGGACTTAAAATCCCTTGGCCAGTGATGGCTGTGCGGGTTCGATTCCCGCTCGCGGTACAAATAATTGCAGTCCGCTGCACATGCGCCTTGCTGGGCACTTTGCCGCGGCTGCAGATAACTCTCAAACGGACTGACATATGAAAAAGTTCTTGCTCTTTGCCGTACTTGTTCTGACTACCACATTCACCGGCGCGGCGAAAAAGTCCAACAAAGCCCCCTATATGCAACATGTTAAATACGAACTGGAGTGCGCCGGAAACGGTGTGCAAGGCACGTATCTTGTCCGCGTGTGGACCTACAGCAAGAAGCAGAAAGATGCGCAGGCAGCCTGCCCCCGCAATGCCGTTCACGGGGTCATCTTTCTCGGATTTGACGGAGGGGACGGATGCATCGGGCAAAAAGCACTCGTCCCGAACAGGAACGCGGAAACAGAGTATCAGGACTTCTTCAACGCTTTCTTCTCCGACAACGGCGACTACCGCAACTACGTCTCTGTAGTGGCCGGCTCCGAGTTGTGCGAAAAAGTGGGCAGGCAGTACCGCGCCGGAGTCATCGTTGCCATACAAAAGGACGACCTGCGCAGCGCACTCATCGCTGCCGGCATCATCAAGGATTGACCATCGAACCCGAAAACATCCTACTCTGAATGAAGAAACTTCTGTTCATATTACTCCTCGCCGCCGCACTTCCCGCATGGGCACAACAAGCCAATCAGGCCGATGCCCTCTTCAAGCAGGGCAACTACACCGCGGCGCTTTCCGCCTATAAGAAACTGCACAAGCAGGACCCCGCCAACTATATCTACACTTATCGCTACGCGCGCTGTCTCGGTGAACTGGGACGGCACGACGAAGCCATCCCCCTCTTCGAGGCGGTCACCAACATCACCCTGCGAGACTATTTCCTTGCCAAGGAATACCTCTCCGTATATCGTTTCTCCGATGCCCTGCAGGCGATTGACACCTACCTTGCCGCCATCAAACCTGAGAGTGAGCGTTACCATAATGCCCTCCGTATCAAGGGGCAAGCCGAAGTGGGGGCGCGTTGGCTCGCCAAGACCGAAGACGTACTTATCTATGCTGTTCAGGAGGCACCCATCGCCTCTTGGCGCGACAGTCTGCACCTCGCCAAGGATGCCGGATCGCTCGATTCCAACGGTACTTACACCACTTCGCTCGGCGACCGCATCTTCTACTCTGACTCACTGAACCACCTCTTTTCACGCGCCAAACTGATGGACCAGTGGACCGAACCCGAACAACTGCCTTTCGATGGACAGAACCCCTTCCTCGCCGGGGACGGAATAACGATTTTCTACTCTCACACCGACTCTGTCGGACTCGGGGGAGCCGACCTCTACATGAGTCGTCTCAACACCGAGACGCACACGTACCTGCAACCGGTCATGCTCGGCATGCCTTTCTCATCCATCGGCGACGACCTCTTCTACGGAGTGGATGACCTCTCCGGCGAGGGCGTTTTTGTCAGCCGCAAGGACGACAACACCGTCCTCTTGTACCGTTTCTATATTCGCGAAGAGAAGAGATATATGCGCGGGCAGGACGACTCCTCCATCCGCAATATGGCGCGGCGCCTCACTCTCACTCAGCCGCGACGCGAGGCTTCCACGGCACGCACCAACGACGATTTCACCTCTTTCTCCCCCCTCTTCGTGCAGGAAGACACCCTGCAGAACAATGGTTTTCGTTTTGTCATGAACGACTCGACCGTCTATACCGACCTGGCAGACTTTCACACCGACGAGGCACGCGCCCTCTGCCGGCGCATGCTTACCGCACAAAAGGAACTGGACCACAAGACCCGCGAACTGGACAAACAGCGCAAGACTTATTTCAACTGCGAATCTCCTGAAGAGAAGCGCTGCCTTGTGCCTGTCATCACCAATCTGGAAAAAGAAACGGCGACTCTCCGTCTGGAAATAGCCGCCTTACCCGCAAAAATCCGCCTCGCCGAAAAACAACTCTTATCTCATAACTCCTAATTATACCATCGCTTCATTTGTCTGTACATTTGTCTTCACTCCTGCACTCCTAAATACATTTGTCTGCACTCCTGTACTCCTGCACTCCTGCACTCCTGAACTCCTGCACTCAATACATCCTCCCCTCAATGGCATTCACCAACGTCTTGGGTAGCAGTTTGTCCAGCAGGCAGAACACTTTATACAGTCCGCCGCCTACGGTGAAAACGGGCAAAAACCTGCGCGTCGCCATCTTGTAGAATAGACGCGCCATCTGTTCCGGCTCCATCCCGCCCCGCTCGTCTTTCTCCATCGCCTCCACGGCTTTCCCTGCACGCACGTACACCGCCTCCGCCTTGGCGTCATCGTTCTTCTGACGCGCATCCGTAAAACCCGTTCTGACATCACCCGGCATCAGCACACCCACTTTTATTCCGAACGACCTCACTTCGTTCTGCAGTGCCAGCGCAAAAGCGTTCAGCGCCGCCTTGCTTGCCGAATAAAAACTCTGGTAAGGTACACTCAGCGGAGCCGCCACACTGCTGGTAAACAGTATCCTCCCGCTTTGTTGGTCTCGCATCAACGGTAACACCGCTTTCACGATGTTCAGCGCACCGAAGAAATTCACATCGAACATCGCTTTGGCATCACCCGTAGCGGTAAATTCAATCGGCCCGCTGATGCCATACCCCGCATTACTGATCAGCACGTCTATCTGCCCCTCTTGCCACAACACTTCGTCAATAGCATCCAGACACTGTGCCTCGTCCGTCACATCACAATCGAGGTGCGTCACGCCTTCTACCTGAACACGTTCATGGCGCGAGAGTTCATACACGCGCCATCCTTTTTGGGCAAACAGCCTCGCCGTCGCACTACCAATGCCCGAACTGCCACCGGTTATGACCAGTACCTGCATACTTGTTTCTACCACAAAAGAAACCGACCGCCGAAGCAGCCGGTTTCTAACATTGATTACAGTACGTTCAGGTCTTTCAGCGTAGCCGTCGTCTTGCGAACGGCTGCTTCTGAAGCCTTCAGCTTCTCCAATTCTTCCGGAGCAAGCTTCACTTCAATTATCTTCTCAATACCATTGCGACCAATGATACACGGAACACCAATGGTGATGTCCTTCATACCATACTCGCCTTCCAGAGCGGCCGAGCAAGGAATCATCTTCTTTTGATCCTTGATAATCGCCTCCGCAACCGACGAAGCAGCTGCGCCCGGAGCCATCCAAGCCGAGGTGCCGAGCAGACCCGTCAATGTTGCACCGCCTACCATCGTGGACTTAACCACTTGCTCAATCTCCTCCTTCGAAAGGAACTCGGTAACAGGAATACCCTTGTACGTTACGTACGAAGTCAAAGGAATCATGGTCGTGTCACCGTGACCGCCGATAACGAAACCATCTACATCGTTCGCGTTGCACTTGAGAGCTTGGCTCAGGAAATACTTCAAACGAGCCGAGTCGAGCGCACCACCCATACCAATCACGCGGTTGCGCGGCAAACCCAATGCATGAAGAGTCAAGTACGCCATCGTATCCATCGGGTTGGATACAATGATAAGAATGGCATTAGGCGAGTATTTGAGCACGCTCGTAACAACGCTCTTCACAATGCCCGCGTTCACGCCTATCAACTCCTCACGCGTCATTCCCGGCTTACGAGGCAGACCACTCGTCACTACCACTACATCCGAGTCGGCGGTCTGGCTGTAGTCGTTCGTCACACCTTTCACTACAGTGTCGAAACCCATCAACTGAGCCGTCTGCATAATATCCATCGCCTTACCCTCGGCAAGACCTTCCTTGATGTCAATCAGACATACTTCGTTTGCTACCTCATTTACGGCAAGCACATTCGCGCATGTGGCACCCACATTTCCTGCGCCTACAACAGTTACTTTTGACATAACTTCTCTTTTTATATGGTTATTAGTTTCTTTTTGCCTCTGAATGCAAAGTTTTACGTTTCGGACTGCAAAGTTACTGCTTTTTTCTGACATTTCCAAACATTATACAAGAAAAATATCTTTTTTTTTCAATTTGTACTATTTACTGAGCAAAAACCCCGCCAAAACCACCCTCCCTACATTAACTAAGCATCATGTCACCCCCTCTAAATATCGGAATAACGATATCTCGAAATACCGAAATCTCCCCTCCCGCCCCTTCAAATTTTCCCGCTTTTTCGCACCTCATCATCTCCAAAAAACAAGAATTCCCCTTCAAATTTTCCCGTTTTTTTTACTTCTCACTTTTCCACACCAAACTCGAAACAGAGTAATACCATTGTAATACCATTGTAATACCATTCTAATACCATTCTTGTACCATTCCCGTTCCACCTCCACATCAAAAAAATGCCATTTTTTCATTTTTTTCACAAAATCCTT
This sequence comes from uncultured Bacteroidales bacterium, assembly GCA_946619625.1. Lineage (GTDB taxonomy): Bacteria > Bacteroidota > Bacteroidia > Bacteroidales > Paludibacteraceae > Colicola. The sequence continues at coordinate 1,574 of CAMOMF010000103.1, read as the reverse complement.
GCATATATCAAAAAAAAGCATTAACTTTGCACCCAATTAACAAAAAGCAAACTTTATTTTGATACAATGATATATCGAATTACATTCATGAATGAGGAGGTGGACGCCTTCAAGCGTGTGTTTGAGGCGGACCCTGATGCCACTTTCCTCGACCTGCACAAAGCCATCCTCAGCGCTGTCGGTTACCCCGACGACCAAATGACCTCTTTCTTCCTCTGCAACGACGAGTGGGAGCGCGAGCAAGAGGTCACGCTCGTCCCCATGCCCGACACCGACACCTACGACAACATGACGATGGAGAATACACGACTCTCCGACTTGCTCACCGAGCCTAAACAACGACTCATCTACGTCTTCGACCCCATGATGGACCGCTATTTCTTCGGTAGTCTCAACAGTATCAAGGAGGGACATGTCGAGGGGGTTCAACTCACCGACAGCAAAGGCAAGGCGCCCAAACAACTCAAGGAGGACGACCCGCTCAATATTGCCGGCACCACTGCTGCCGATATGGACCTCGACAGCGATTTCTACGGAGGAGACGCCTACGACGAAGGCGATATCGACATGGAGGGATTCCAAGACCTCTCCTTCGAAGACGGAACCATGTTCTGATGAAGACCCTCGTCGTCCTGACCGGACCTACCGGAGTAGGCAAGACTGCCCTCAGTCTCGCCCTTGCACAGTGGCTCCACTCGCCTGTTATCAATGCCGACTCACGCCAAATCTACCGCGAGATTCCCATTGGCACGGCTGCACCTACGCCCGAAGAACAGGCATTGGTACCGCACCTCTTTGTCGGTACGCGCTCGCTCGCCGACAACTACAACGCCGGCACATACGAGCGGGAGGCACTCGCCGCGCTCTCAGGTCTCTTCGACTCGCAAGACACCGTCCTGATGGTCGGAGGGGCAATGCTCTACATCGACGCTGTCTGCAACGGACTGGACGACATCCCACCGGTGCCGCAAGAACTGCGCAACAGCCTTGCTGCACAGTATGCTGCAAATGGACTGGAATGGCTGCAAAAGCAAGTACTACAAGCCGACTGCGACTATTTCCGCACGGCGGACACGCACAACCCGCAGCGTTTGTTGCACGCACTCGAAGTCACTCTCGCTGCCGGCAAACCCTATTCATCCTTCCGGCGCGGCACAAAAAAACAGCGACCCTTCTCTGTGGTGAAAATCTGTCTCACGCGGCCTCGTGAACAACTCTACGCACGCATCAACAGCCGAGTGGACAACATGTTGGCACAGGGGTTGTTACAAGAAGCCGAACGCGTCATGCCACTACGGCACCTCAATGCGCTGAACACTGTCGGATACAAGGAACTCTTTCGTTACATGGACGGCGAATGGACACTCCCACAAGCCGCCGACATGATACGCCGGAACTCGCGACACTACGCCAAGCGGCAACTCACATGGTTCAATGCCGACCCCGACATGCACCATCTTACACTCACCGACACCGACGACGACCTCACAACCGTCAAACAACTGATAGAACGACAAATAAACAACAGGATATGAAAACCAACCTCATACGGCTCTTTTCCCTGCTTTGTGCCT
>CAMOMF010000102.1 GCA_946619625.1 uncultured Bacteroidales bacterium | reverse complement strand
TGGACCTCAAGAAGATGATGAATGCCCGATACAAAGCCGGTGTACACTCTGAATCGGCAGTCAGCGATGAGGCGGGTAACGGTTTCTACAAGGCTACGATCACCGGTACCAACGGATCCATTCGTCTGTTGTTGGGACCGAACTCGGGCTACAACACTACTCCGCAAGGGTACACTCTCGCTGCCAAGGGCAACGGGTGGGGTGTTTATTACACCATGACCACCCCGCGTGGTGACAAGTGCGACAACCGTATTCAGATTGGTGACAAAACGCCGATTGAGCAAATAGAAGAGGTACGTCCGCAGGCTAACAAAATTATCAGCAACGGACAACTCTATCTCATTCAGGACGGACATTGGTACAACGCACTCGGGCAACAGGTGAAGTGATAACCATAAGATGACCATAAGATAACCATAAGATGACCATAAGATGAACGTATGAAGAGAATACTTTTGCTTATAGTTAGTTGTTGCTTCGCAGTGGTGACGTTTGCACAGGTCACCACCACGCCGTCAGTCATTGAAGAGGGCTATACCGGTCAGGTAACGATTACTTTCGACCCTACCAAGGGCAACGGAGGTATGGCAACTGCCACCAAGTGTTATGCCCATACCGGACTCATTACATCTGAGAGCAAATCGACGGGGGACTGGAAACATACGGTCTCCAACTGGCGCGCAGCCAACACGCCCCAACTGACAAAGGTTGGGAACAAATGGCAGTTGGTGATTCCGAACATCTACACGTTCTACAACGTGCCTGCCAATACCAAGATCGTCGCCCTTGCCTTCGTCTTCCATGACGGACCGAACGGCTCCAAGGAGGGCAAAACTTCCGGCGGAAGCGATATTCTTATTTTCATCGGCGAGGAAAACAGCGGTGATATTTGGGATAATTTCACCCCCGCCGCATGTCAGCAAGCCTCCCGTCCCGCAGGACTGGAAATGGGCATTACTTACTACCCCGACCAGACCCAAGCCTCGCTCTGTATGTATGCCGCTTCCAAGTCGGGACAGCCCGCCCAGCACGTCTTCCTGATAGGCGATATGACCAACTGGCACTTGTCCAATGACTATCAGCTCAAACGTGACGGCAACTATTTCTGGATAACGCTTCAGAACCTCGAGCCCGGCAAACAATACCGTTTCCAGTATGCAGTGGTCCGTGCCGATGGTGTGAAGAAACAACTGTCCGATGCCTTCGCCGAGATTCAACTTCACCCCGACGATGCCTACGAACCCGCCACTGTTTGGGGCGACGCTCTTCCCGCATACCCTATGCGCGGAGCAGACGGCGGCTATGTGTCTGTCCTGCAAACGGCAAAGCCCGCTTTCCCATGGTCGCAGCAGACACTCAACTTTCAGCGTCCGGACAAGAACAACCTCATTATCTACGAACTTTGGACCTATGACTACACGCCCAAGCGCAGTTTCGCAGGACTGATGGACAGACTGGACTATATCCAAAACCTGGGGGTCAATGCTGTGGAACTGATGCCCATCTGTGAGTTCGACGGTAATATCAACTGGGGGTATTCGCCTAACCACTATTTTGCAGTGGACAAAGCATACGGCTCGCCCGAAGAGTTCAAGACGTTTGTTGATGAATGTCACAAGCGCGGTATGGCGGTTATCATGGACATGGTGTTCAACCACGCTACCGGCAACAACCCGATGAACAAACTCTACCCATATGGTTCCGACCTCTCTCAGAACCCTTGGTTCAACGTGAGTGCACCGCATGGAGACAATGTCTTTGAGGACTGGAACCACGATTTTGCCCCCACCCGCCAGATGTTTATCCGAGTGCTCAACTACTGGCTCACCGAGTACAAAGTGGACGGTTATCGTATGGACCTCTCACATGGTTTCTGCGGGTCCGATTGCAGCAACCTTATGTCCAACCTCAGTACTTATTATACTCAGGGTGTGCAGGCTGCTTCTCAGGATGCCTATTTTATCTTGGAGCATTGGGGCAATGACATGGGTAGTCAGCGTCCTGTGCTGGTAGGTCAGGGCATGCTCTGTTGGAACAATACGAATAACGCGTACAACCGTTCCGCCATGGGTACACTCAGTAGCGGAGACGGATTTACCGATGCAGGCAAGGACGGCTATGTGTCTTATTGTGAGTCGCACGATGAGGAGCGCAATTTCTACAAAGCCAAAGTGTCCGGTTCGGGTGTGGTCAAAACCGATGAAGAGGCACGCCTCAGCCGTATTGCAGTGAACACGGCCTTCAATGTTCTACTGAACGGACCGCATATGATTTGGCAGTTCCAAGAGGTCGGCTACGATTTCTCTATTGGCAGTTCGCTTTCCAAACCCAATGCCAACTCTTCCGACAACAGAACGGCTGCCAAGCCTCGTCCCGAGTCGCAAGGATATTTCCATGCCGGAACGCGTATGCAGCAATATGGAAAGATAGCCGCCGTTTGCTACCTCCGTACGCACCTTTTGCCCGCAGTTTTTGCAGGCGATCCGACTGCTGTTTTTGTCGGTTCTGGCAGGGCGCTGCGTACTATAGAGTGGGGAACTGGTGCCTCAAAAGTGTATGTGGCTGGCAATTTCTCCCCCAGTAGTCCCCAACAAGTGACTATCCCTTCCGGAACATGGTACGACTACCTGAATGGTGCCGTGCAACTGACATCCTCTACGCTCATGCTTCAACCGGGCGAACTGCTCGTACTGACCTCCTCCGCCCTGCGTGCACCACAAGTGCCCGATGCGTACGATGAGTTCACCTCAAGTATTCACACCACACCGGAAGCCATCGGTGCACACAAAGTGCTACAAAACGGACATATATATATTATTAAAGATGACGTATGGTACAACCTACAGGGAATGAAAATAAAATAAACAGGTTTACGCATATTTATTTCCTCGGAATAGGGGGAATAGGTGTCAGTGCATTGGCGCGTTATGCGTTGGTGAAAGGCTATCAGGTAGCAGGATACGACAGGACACCCTCTGCAATCACTGAAGACCTTGCCAAGGAAGGGGTGTGCATCTCTTTTCAAGACGATGTGACCACTATCCCCGTTGCTTTTCAGGATGCTATTCATACATTAGTGGTGTTTACACCGGCGGTGCCGGAAGATAATGCCATTATGCGTTTCTTCCGAACGGGTGGCTTTTCGGTTGTCAAGCGGGCGGAGATGTTGGGAGAAATCACTCGTCAGATGGTGTCGCTGTGTATCGCGGGCACGCATGGTAAAACCACTACATCCACTCTGTTGGCACACTTGCTGTACCAATCGGAAATAGGTTGCAACGCTTTCCTCGGAGGCATCTCGCGCAACTATGGCACGAATATCCTTTTGCAGCCGGAAAGCAACTTGGTGGTAGTAGAGGCGGACGAGTTTGACCGCTCTTTCCACAGATTGTCGCCCTCAATGGCGGTTATCACGTCAGCAGACCCCGACCACCTTGACATATATGGTACCCCCGAGGCTTACCGAGAAGCATTTGAACACTTTACTTCTCTCATCAAGAAAGGCGGTGTTCTGCTCATGAAGAAAGGTGTGCAGGTAACACCTAAAACAGACCCTTCCGTCAAGTGTTTTACTTATGCGGTGGATGATAAGGCGGATTTCTACGCCGACAACATTCAGGTGGAGGAGGGAACGATACATTTCGATTTCCACACTCCATCGGGTGTAACCATCGAGCACCTCAAGTTGGGAGTGCCCGTTTGGGTGAATATCGAGAATGCGACCGCTGCCCTCGCCATTGCGTGGCTCAATGGTGTGCAGGAGAGTGCTCTCCGTTTGGGTATAGCCTCGTTTCAGGGTTGTCTGCGCCGCTTCAATGTCTTGGTGAACACGCCGCGCGTGACCCTTATTGATGACTATGCACATCATCCGGAAGAGTTGCGTGCCAGTATTAACTCTGTCAGAAGGGTATATCCCGAGCGCACTTTTGTGGTTATCTTCCAACCGCATCTGTATTCACGTACCAGGGATTTGCTGGACGGATTTGTAGAGGTGCTCTCCACTGTGGATGATGTTATTCTGCTGCCAATCTATCCGGCGCGCGAGCAACCCATTGAAGGGGTTTCTTCTGCACTTATTCTGGAACGTCTGACTTCTCCTAAGAAATTGCTTTGCCAGAAAGAGGAACTTGTTCATACGGTGGAAGCACATATACGTCAAGCGGCGCCCGATGAGAAACTGGTGTTCCTCACCCTCGGTGCGGGCGACATTGACCGCCTTCTGCCCGACTTGACGAAAGCTGTACTGAAGCAGACCACATAGTCCCTATACACAATGAAGACGCAGCATATCATATCTATCGTTTTTGCCTCCCTGCTGGTTGCATACGTCTTGTTTGCCATGGTGTTCTTCCCCGCGGCCCGGACCACCACTATTTGCCGTGAGGTGAGTATCGACATACGTGATGCAGACCAACGTGCATATGTCACTACACGTGAGATCAGCGATTATCTGGTTGGCACGTGTGGCTCACTTATTGGCGATTCGGTGGATCATGCATTGCTCTCTTCTGTAGAACAGATTCTTGTAGAACACCCCATGCTCCGCACGGCAGAGGCGTGGTGCTCACCCGAAGGTATCATTCACCTCAGCGTGACACAGCGCCAGCCGGTCTTTCGTGTCATGGGTGACGAGAACTATTTCATCGACACTGACCGCCGGCGTATGCCAACACGCACCTCAACCGCTGCATACGTGCCGGTAGTGACAGGCAGGGTGCCCCTGCATTTTGCTGCCGGAGAATTGTTTGATTTTATATGTTGGCTCGAGCAGGACGATTATTGGTGGGCGCAAATAGAACAAATACATATTGTTTCGCCCAAACGTATAGAGTTGGTCCCGCGCGTAGGCACGGGTGTGATCGTGTTGGGAACGCTTGAGGACTATCCTGCCAAACTGCGTAAGTTGCGCAAGCTGTACCAAGACGGTTTTTCCAGTTTCGGTTGGAACAACGATTACGCCGAGGTGGACCTGCGCTTCCGTGGGCAAGTGGTCTGCAGAAAATAACGTAAAACGAATAACAACCCTTACGAACTAATTACATCTTACGAACAAATTACAACCCTTACGAATGAAGAAGGATAAAAAAAATACGGAGGTTCCTTTGGTGGCGTTGGATATTGGATCCTCGTCACTCAAAGCCATGGCGGCATATTCTCTGCCTGAAGAGGACGGCAGAATACATATACTGGGAGCAGAGCAGTCCAGCAAGTTTGATTGTATCAGCAAGGGTCGTATTACTAACACCACTTCCGCCGGTTACCTTGTCTCTGAAGTGCTCAAACTGCTGGCGAACCGTATCGGGCAGACGAAGCCCTTTACATCCACGTTCGTAGCCATGGGCGGCAAGAGTATGGGAACGGTGAGTATTCCCGCCAAACGCCGGCTTTCGTTCCGTCCGGTCATTGCTTCTTCTGTTATCAACAGTATGGTGGAAGAGTGCAAGGCGAAGTTTGAGCAGAAATACAAGGACTACTCCATCCTGTATGTCCGCCCCGCCTATTTTCAGATTGACGATGAACTGTTCGGTGCTGAACTGCCGTTGGGTAAGCGCGGAGAAAATGTGCAGGCGATGTTCACCACTTTCTACGGCGACAACCAGATGCTGCCTGAGGTGGAGAACAGTTTTGGGCGCTCCACTGCCGAGTTGGAGGCGTTCTTCCCGCGACCAGTAGCATTGGTAGAGGCCTTGGCATCGGAGGAGGATGAGAAACTGGGGCTTGCAATCCTTGATTTTGGTGCTGATACTACCACTATTTCGGTATATAAAAACGGCGAGTTCCTGCGTTCCAAGACCATACTTCTTGGCGGCAAGCATATCACATCCGATATTCGGCAGATGCACATTTCCAATACAAACGCTGAGGCACTGAAGATTCGTTATGGTGTCGCCTCCGAGCAGTTCCTCAAGAAAAACCCCACGTTGGTGATTCCTTCCTCGTTTGAAGGCGAAGAGGATGTCCGGCTGCCGATGGCGATGCTTACGGAGATTATCAACTCCCGTTTGGATGAAATTCTTCAGGAACCGCTTAAGATTTTGCAGCAGTACGAGGACACTATCTCTGTGGTGTATATTACTGGTGGCGCCTCACGTCTGTCTAATCTGGTCGATTATCTGGGGCAACTCATCAATATACCTGTGATGTATGGTTCTCATGCTGATTGGCTGGACGATGATACTCCCGATGAGTTCTTTGCGCCTGAGTATTCTGCCATGGTGGGATGTTTGTTGTTGGCGCGCAAGTTCCGCAAGAAACACAAAGCTCCCGAGCCGAAGACACAGCTGGGTGGGAAACTGAAGACCACCCTTTTGGACCTCTTTACCGACCAACAATGATTGTGGCACTTCTAAAATCAATACATATATGGATAACGATACTTTGAATATTATTGACATTGACATTCAACCTACCAGTATCATCAAGGTGATGGGCGTGGGCGGCGGTGGCTGCAATGCGGTCAATTACCTTTACCGTCAGGGCGTACAAGATGTAAGTTTCTTGGTTTGCAATACAGATCGTCAGGCTCTGGAGAAATCCCCTGTACCCAGTAAACTTCAGTTGGGTAAGGGGCTTGGTGCGGGTGGCAGACCTGAGACTGCCCGTGCCTTGGCGGAGGAGAGTCGCGAGAACATCCGTCAGGCGCTGGATGATGGCACACAAATGCTGTTTGTCACTGCCGGTATGGGTGGCGGCACGGGAACGGGCGCTTCACCTGTGGTGGCTGAGATTGCCCGGAGCCTGAATATCCTCACGGTTGCGATTGTCACTATCCCCTTTGCTTTCGAGGGCAAACGTATCATTCGTAAGGCTTTCCGCGGAGTGGCTCAGTTGGCGCAGAACGTGGATGCCCTACTCATTATCAACAATGAGAAACTCAAACTCATCTACCCGGATTTTGATCTTCCCAATGCTTTTAACAAGTCCGATGAGGTGGTCAGCAACGCTGCCCGTTCCATTGCAGAGATTATCACCGTTCCCGGTTATATCAATACTGACTTCCAAGATGTGTACAACACGATGGTGGGTAGTGGTGTGGCAATCATGAACGTAGGTCGCTCTGCGGACAAAGAGCAGCGCATAACCAAGGCTATCAACGAGGCACTCAACTCTCCCCTTGTCAATACCACTAATATCCACGGAGCCAAGCGTATCCTGCTAAATTTCTACTGCTCGCACCAGAATGCCATCCGCATGACCGAACTGGACCAGATTAACAAGTTCATCGATGCTGTAGGTGACGAGGTGGAAGTGAAATGGGGAGCGACATATGACGATGAGTTGGGTGAAGAGGTGCGCGTTACTCTTATTGCCACAGGTTACCCTGTAACGGACATACCGGGTATAGAGAGTATAGAAGAGACCGACCCGGCTCAGACGGCGGATTTCCACACGGAGGTCATTTCGTCCAAGCAGCCTACTATTGAGGAGGCGATGGAGGTAGCGTACGGCGCTGCCTTGCAGAAGAATACGGCAGAAGAGCCTGCGCCTCAAGAACCTGCCAAGGAAGAACCGGCTCAAGTTGAGGCGGCAGCGGCGGAGCAACCCGCAGCTCCGGCTGCGCCTGTGGAGGAAGTGCAAGTACAGGCGGAACCTCAGCCTCAGCCCAACGTCTTTCCGGAAGAGGATCCGAACAATGTCATTACTTTCTCTGCGGAAGAGTTGGACAAAACAATCTCCCTTACCGAGGCGGAAGAACTACAGTCTGAAGAAGAGAAAATTCCTGCGTGGAAGCGCCGTCGGGGTGGGCTCTTTTCGGCTTTCCGCCGCGGATAACATCGGAAACATATATCAACGCAACCTTGTTCCTTTAGCGAGCAGGGTTGCGTTGTCTTTTGATAGTTTTTTGATAGTTTTTTGATAGTTTTTTGTTAGTCTTTTGATGGTATTGGTCTTGTCGGAGTACGCTAATATCATAATAATAACATAATAATAACATAATAATAACTTAATAATATCATAATAATATCATAATAATAACATAATAATATCATAATAGAGGTAAGGTGGTACAATGATGCAATGATGCCTTGGTGATAAGGTCTGTAATCTGTATTGAGTATAGGTAAAGGGGGCGCCTTGTTGGGTGTGTTGTGAATTTAAGACAGGTGTGCGAGAATAAACAAATCGCCCCTGACCAGTGGTCAAGGGCGTCATTATTATCATTATTGGCAATAATTTGCAACAATTAGTTGTCTTCCTGCGCGCGGAGTTGCTGTACGTAGATAGCGTGTTCCATCTTTAGACGCTTTTTCTCCGACGGTGCTTGGAATTGCTGACGTCGACGCAACTCTTTGATTGCGCCAGTCTTCTCGAATTTACGCTTGAATTTCTTCAGGGCTCTTTCGATATTTTCACCTTCCTTTACCGGTACGATAATCATGCGTTTACACCTCCTTTGCTTTTTTGATTTCTTCCAGGGCATTTCTAAAAATTAGCATAGCGCACGTTTTTAGTAAAGCCCATTCAGTTAATAAATTGAATATTGTACCCAGGACCGGGATCGAACCGGTATGCCTCGCGGCACTGGTGTTTGAGACCAGCGCGTCTACCTATTCCGCCACCTGGGCTCTCGCGTTCTTTCTTACACTGCGTTCCAGACGATCTGCTGCGCTGTGCGGCACTTTCGGACACTGACTGACGCTTCCGTCTTCACTACAGCGTCATTGAAGTCCTCAAGGCCCCCGCTCTCCCCACCACAAACAGCCAATGGCTTGGTTTGTGTCGGGGACCCCATGTAATTATGGGGCTTTCACGCGAAAAAGCCTGCAAAGGTACTGCTTTTTTTTGACATGACCAAGAATAATCGTAAAAAAATGTGCATTTTCGCTTATTTTTGCTCAAAAAGTGTCTTTTTTGCGATTTTTCTTTCTTTCTTTGGGATGTTTTTTGTATCTTGAGTTCGTATGATGGGTGCGTGGCTGTATTGGAGGAGTGTACCGGGTACAAAAGACTTATTCGTTTTAGAAAACTCGACAGTCTTTGCTGCAAAAAGTAGCGCAAGCAATAAATTGTTTGCACTTTTTTTGCAAAAGACTTGCGTATGTCAATTTTTTTTTGTAATTTTGCACCAAATTTCTTTTTTTATGGGACAGAGCAGACTGATAACGGTTTTTTGTAAGAACACGGGCAAGTACTACGACATACCTCGTGGCTTGACCTTGCGGGAGATTTATGACCGTTTGTCCATTCATTTGCCATACGATTGTTTGGCAGGGGTGGTGAATTACAAACTGGAAGATATGGGGTATGTGGTGTTCAAACCAAAAAATATTGAGTTTGTAGATGCCTCGTGCGCCACGGGAATGCGTTGCTATGTGAGAACGTTGTCGATGGTGCTGAGTCGTGCTATCCACGATCTGTATCCTCGTGCAGACCTGCGTATAGAGCACCCCATCAGCAAAGGTTATTATTGCGTTATCCAGTGGCCCAAAGGTGAGGAGCGGGCGCTGACCAGCGATATGGTGAAGGGACTTCGTACCCGCATGCAAGAGATTGTGGATGCGAACGAAGAAATCGTAGTGGAGGAGAAGCAGGCGGAGCAGGTAATGGAACTGTTCGGCGGCCGTACGGATGGCGAGCGTGCCCTGTTCATGACGTTGGGCAACCCGTATATCCGCTATTTCCGCATGGGTGACTATATAGATTACTATACAGACGTGTTAGCCCCATCTACAGGCTACCTGAATATCTTTGACTTAGAGCCCTATTTCGACGGCATGTTGCTTCGTATACCGAATCGTCAGCACCCTGACTGTTTGGAGGAGGCGATTCCGCAGGACAAGATGTTCGGTATCTTCAGCGAGTATGTGGGGTGGAACAAGTTGCTTGGAATCAGCAATATAGGCGAGTTGAACGCGTTGTGCCGTACGCCTCGCGCGTATGAGATGATCAAGCTGGCAGAGGCACTGCATGAGAAGAAAGTGGGAATCATTGCCGACATGATAACCAACCGTCCCGGCGGAAGACCCAAGTTTGTGTTGATCAGCGGACCGTCGTCTTCGGGTAAGACGACATTCTCCAAACGTTTGACTATCCAACTGATGGTCAATGGGATACGTCCGGTAGTCATCTCCATGGACAACTATTTCGTGAACCGTATAGACACGCCCAAAGACAAAAAGGGTGACTACGATTTTGAGGATATACATGCACTTGACCTTGACCTGTTCCGCCAGCAACTGCAAGACTTGCTGGATGGAAAAGAGGTGTCGCTGCCGACGTACAATTTTGAGGATGGCAAGCGTTATTTCATGGGCAACAAACTGAAGATAGAGAAGGATAATGTGATTATTCTGGAGGGCATTCACGCCTTGAATCCGGAGTTGATTCCCAATATTCCGCGGCATGAGACGTTCCGTATCTACGTGAGTGCGCTGACCACCATCAATGTGGACAATCATAATTGGATTCCTACGACAGACACGCGACTTATCCGTCGTGTAGTGCGCGATTATCGTTACCGCGGGTACTCCGCCCGTGAGACGATTGCGCGCTGCGACTCGGTGGTCCGTGGTGAGGAGAAATGGATTTATCCTTTCCAGGAGTATGCTGATGCCATGTTCAACTCGGCACTGATTTTCGAGTTGTCGGTGCTGAAGCGCCATGCCGAACCGCTCCTTTCGCAGGTACCCAAGTCCTGTCCGGAATATACCGAGGCGTACCGTCTGCTGAACCTACTTGCGTATGTGGAGCAGATTGCGGAGAAAGAAATCCCGCCGACATCCATGTTGCGCGAGTTCCTGGGCGGCTCGTCCTTCAGGTACTAAAAAATACAAACCGGATTAATAGCATATGAAAGTAATAAGAAATATCCTTTTGGCGGTGGCACTCGTGTTGAGTGCGTCTGTTTTGGCGCAAGAGCCGTCGGATAGTGTCGCTGTAAGCAGGCGGCTGATTATCTTTGACGAATTGCAACCGGAAGTGCAGGTTCACCAAAGTGAGGCGGTTGAGCAGTTGTTGCTGAGCCGCGTGTTTGGTGTGGAGCGGAGTTACGAACACCTGCAGGATGGTTTTCGTATTCAGGTTTATTCGTCGAACGACCAGCGTGTGTCGAGTAAAGAGTCGTCTGACATTGCGGAGAAAGTGCGCGAATTGGGGTTGGGTATAGAAGTGTATCGCGCCTACATGGCACCGTTCTGGCGGGTAAGGTTGGGCAATTACCGCACGCAACAAGAAGCGCAAGAGGCACTGGACGAACTGCGCGACATTATCGCCAAGCAGGCTCCGGAGTTATTGGAAAAAGGCAGTATGTATGTAGTTCACGATGAGGAGGTCGTATTGATGAAATGAATAATGAAGTACAATATGGCGAGCGGGTTTTTACGCTCTCGATGTCGCGGCAGGAGATTGCCGATATAGTCACGCGGTTGGCGGATAGGCTTAATGCCGACTATGCTGGACGCAACCCCTTGTTTCTGGTCATGCTTAACGGCGCGTTTATGTTCGCCGCCGACCTGATGAAGAAGGTGAATATGGATTGCACGATGTCGTTCGTGAAACTATCGTCATACGTGGGCATGAGTTCCACCGGCGAAGTGTCCGTACTGCTTGGTTTGGAGACCGATGTGCGCGACCGCGATGTGGTGATAGTTGAGGATATTGTCGAGTCGGGACTGACCATGCACGCCGCCCTTGAACAGTTGCGCCAAGCGGGTGCCAAGAGTGTGGAGATTTGCTCGTTCGTGTTCAAGCCCAATCGTTTGGAGCACGAAGATGCTCGTCCGAAATATGTGGGCAAAGCGATAGGCGATGATTTTATCATTGGTTATGGCTTGGATTTGGACGGTCTGGCTCGCAATTTGCCCGAAGTGTACGTGCTGAAGAATTGATAATTAATAATTGATAATTGATAAATGCTTAACATTATTTTATGCGGTGCGCCGGGTAGCGGCAAAGGCACGCAATCAGACAAAATAGTAGAAAAATACGGTCTTACCCACCTCTCTACGGGTGAGTTGATGCGTAGTGAGGTGGCGTCCGGCAGTGAGTTGGGGAAATTGATTTTCTCCTACACCGGTCGCGGCTTGTTGGTTCCGGACGAAGTGACCCTGCGTATGCTGGAAGCGTACATAGAGACCCTTCCTGCTGACACCAAAGGATTGGTCTTCGATGGTTTCCCCCGCACCGAAAATCAAGCCGTTGAGTTGGAGAAACTGATGGAGAGGCGCGGAGATAAAACCGCTCTGTTGCTGGATATCCATGTGCCTGAGCAGGAGGTGATTACCCGTCTGCTGGAGCGTGGCAAAGTATCGGGACGGGCCGATGACAACTTGGAGACCATCAAGGAGCGGCTGGTTGTTTATCACCGCCAGACAGAGCCTGTAGCGTCTCATTACAAGGCGCTTGCCAAATACGAGGCGGTGGATGGTATGGGCGCAATTGACCAGATTTTCCACCGTATTGAGCAGGTGCTGGACAAGATTTACGCTTGATGCGGCTGTGTCAGTCGTTCCGGCAAAGCAAGAAGTAGTAAACTGATAAACTGTTTTCTCGTGTCGAATAACTTCATAGACTATGTAAAAATATACTGCCGCTCGGGTAAGGGCGGTGCCGGTTCGTTGCATTTCCATCGCGCCAAGTATGTGCCCAAAGGCGGTCCTGATGGCGGAGATGGCGGACGTGGCGGGCATATTATCCTGCGCGGTAACCGCAACCTGTGGACCTTGCTTCACCTGAAGTACCAGAAACATATCATGGCAACCGACGGTGGGCATGGTGGGGAGTCGCGCTCGTTCGGCAAGGACGGGCAGGACAAGTATATCGAAGTACCCTGTGGTACGGTGGTGTATGACGGCGATACGGGTGAGTTCCTCTGCGAGGTGAAGGAGGATAAGCAGGAGATAGTGCTGCTCAAAGGAGGCAGAGGCGGACTGGGAAACTGGCATTTCCGTACTGCCACCAACCAGGCTCCCCGCTATGCCCAACCGGGTGAGGATTGTGAGGAGCGCAATATTATCCTGCAACTGAAGGTGTTGGCGGATGTTGGTTTGGTGGGATTCCCCAATGCCGGCAAATCGACGTTGTTGTCGGTGGTGAGTGCCGCCAAACCTGAGATTGCGGACTATCCCTTTACTACGCTTACCCCGCAATTAGGTATCGTCTCTTATCGCGATGAGCAGTCTTTCTGCATGGCGGACATCCCTGGAATCATCGAGGGTGCAGCAGAGGGAAAGGGATTGGGACTGCGGTTCCTGAGGCACATAGAACGCAACGCGGTGCTGCTGTTCCTCGTTCCGGCTTCCACCTACGACTTGGAAGGGGGCATCGGTACACCTGAGGCGATACTGCGCGAGTATGACATCCTTCTGAACGAATTGCGTAAATACAACCCCGAATTGCTCACCAAGGCGCGTGTATTGGGAATCTCCAAGTGCGACACCGCTGCCCCCGAGACCTTGGACAGACTGCGTACCTATTTTGCCGAACATCCCATTGCCAACCCTGAAGCGCCAGAGACGACCGACGAGTGGGGGAACCATACGGCGCAGGTGCAGGTCTGCCTGTTCTCATCGGTGGCACACCAAGGTATAGAAGAACTGAAAGACGCCCTTTGGACCGAACTGACCAAAGAGTGCAATCAAGTTATAGATATCTCTCACGCGCCTATCGATGTGGTGCATATTGAGCACGATGAACCCCAGCCCGGGGAGGACGAGGCGCACACTATCTACATGAACGAAGTGGAAGAGGAGTGGGATTTGGATAAATACAAAGGTATAGGTTGGGACAATTGATTTTTACATTTAATCATTTTTTTCGACCAACTTATATAGTTTGTCGCCGCGGTGCAGGATTTTGTCTGTTTTTGCGGAGAAGAATACCCCTTTAGTGGCAGTGCCGGCAGGAATGTCGGCATTTTCCATTCCACTCTGTTTGAGATCGATACGGATGTCGGTGAACACGCCCTCGTATGCGCCGGTAGTCTCGCCGGTTACCAGGAACTCGTCGCCTTGGTGTATGTCGGCAGCCTCCACGAAGAACTCCGCCACGCCAATCTGCTTGAAGTAGTTGGTCACTTTGCCTGCATACACTTTCTTGCGGGTGGCGCGACTGCCGTATTCGTGCGTCCACTCGCCCAAACGTTGTCCCAAGTAATAGCCGTCCCACCAGCCTCGGTTGAAGACGCGCGCCAACCGTTCGTCCCATGCAGCGATGCGCCCGTTTATTTCGGGCCGGTTGTACTCGCCTTTTTCGTAAGCTTCTATCGCCTCGCGGTAACACTCCACCACGGTCTTGACGTACTCGGCACCGCGTGCACGACCCTCTATCTTCAGAACAGTGACCCCCGCGTCCAGCATTTTATTGAGGAAATGGATGGTCTTGAGGTCTTTGGGCGACATGATATACTGGTTGTCGATATCCAACTGCATGCCGGTCTCTTTGTCTTGAACGGTGTAACCCCGCCGGCAAATCTGTACGCATGCTCCGCGGTTGGCACTGAGGTTGTAGTTTTGCAGACTCAGGTAACACTTGCCGCTTACCGCCATGCAGAGGGCGCCATGGCAGAACATCTCTATCCGGATAGGTTCGCCGTGCTTGCCGCAGATATGCTGCGCTTCGATGTCGCGGTGGATGGATGCCACTTGGTCCAAGTTCAACTCACGCGCCAACACCACTACATCGGCAAACTGGGCATAGAACCGGAGCGCCTCGGTGTTGGCGATATTCAGTTGGGTGGACAGGTGCCCCTCCACGCCCGCCTCGTTGGCGTACTGCATGACCGCGATGTCCGAGGCGATGATGGCGCTGATACCTGCCTGTTTGGCATGGTCCACGATGGTGCGCATCAGGGGCAGGTCTTCGGGGTACATGACGGTGTTGAGGGTCAGGTACGTCTTCACGCCTGCAGCCTGACAACGCTCTGCGATGGTGTGGAGGTCGTCGGTGGTGAAATTGGCGGAACTGCGGGCACGCCTGTTCAGGTGCTCAATGCCAAAATAGACGCTGTTCGCGCCTGCTTCGATGGCAGCAGCCAGACTCTCCCAACTGCCCACCGGTGCCATTATTTCGTATCGATGGTTCACGCTATAAATTGTAAAATAAAATGGCTAAATGGTAAATGTCTAAATGGTAAATTACCCGATGCTTCCCTCCAGACTGACTTGCAGCAGTTTCTGTGCCTCAACGGCAAACTCCATGGGCAGTTTGTTCAGCACTTCCTTGGCATATCCGTTCACTATCAGCCCCACGGCGTCCTCCATGCCGATACCTCGCTGCTGCAGGTAGAACAGTTGCTCTTCGGAAATCTTACTGGTTGTTGCCTCATGTTCTACGGTAGCTGTGGGGTTGTCAATCTGCATGGTCGGGAAGGTATGTGCGCCGCATTTGTCGCCTAAGAGCAAGGAGTCGCACTGCGAGTAGTTGCGGGCGTTCTCTGCTCCCGGTACCACTTTCACCAGTCCGCGGTAACTGTTCTCCGAGCGACCGGCACTGATACCTTTGGATATAATCCGCGAGC
>CAMOMF010000101.1 GCA_946619625.1 uncultured Bacteroidales bacterium | reverse complement strand
TTTGTCAAAATTAAATGATTTTTAAGGAGCGACTAATTAAGCAACTTATTTTTCATATATGCAAATAAAAAGAGAGAAAAATACAGAAAAAGTGAAAAAAAGTGAAAAATTATGCTTTGCAGGTGATAGATTCTTCGCATTTTTTCACTATATATAGAGGGGAAGACATTTTCACATTTTCTCATTTACTTTGTCGGGGACTTGGGCGAGGGCTTGCAGGAGGATCATCCAGACAAGGAGGATAAGAATGGAGTCCATGCGCTCCAAGAAATCGTCGGCAAGCATGGACACCATAAAGGCAACCGCCAGCACCATGGAGGAAAGCTGCGCTTTGCCTTTGAAAACCATCGGAATGCTGACAAAAGCGGCAATGAGCAGGAGTAACGCTAACGGTCCCAGACACATGAGGCAACTGAAGTACTGCGAGTGGGTGCCGAACTGTTGAGAGAGAAAATACTCGTTCCCCGCCGCACGATATTGCTCCAAAAGGAAAGGCACATGCTGCCCCGCCCCCAGTCCGAAGAACCCGTAGTCGCCTATATGCTCACAAACGGCGTGCCAAATATACAGACGGGGCTCGGTCATCTCCGTGGCGGAGGACAGACCGAGGTCGTGCAGGTCGGTGTTGGCGAACAGTGAAAAGCGTGGGCTGAACATGATAGTGGCAATAGCGAGGGACAAGATGCCTGCAATAATCAGCAGTTGTGCCCACCAGGCGATGCGTTTGCGGTAACTGACGAAAAGCATCAGGATGGCAGTGACGGCAAAAACCAGCAAGGCGGAGCGCGAACCTGTCATGACCATTCCTGCCAACATGACGGCAATGCCGACACCCAGCGTAATGAGCACGTCCCGGCGGGGATAACGCGTGCGGTAATGGCGGTAGAGTATGGGGGCGGAGAAAATACTGAGTGTGAGGGTCAGGCAGTAGTAACTGCGCAACTTCATGACCGAGGTGATACCGTGGAAAGTGGGGAACTCGAACGGGCGTATCAGGTCGGGCCGGAACCAGATGACAGCGTCGTAGTTCCACACCCAGTAATAAGTGAACAGGTAAAGCGGTACGGAGGCAACGCAGGCGGCAAAGAGCACCGAGAGCAGTTTCTCGGGCCTATAATGCTCGTTGAGGCCGAAGATAGGAATAAGAACGAGGATGATGAAAGGCCAATGACGCCCGATGATCCGCAGTCCGGCTTGCGCGTCCGGAGCCCAAAGGAGTGAGACGGCTTCCCAAACAGTGAGAAGCGTCAATAATAATCCCGGTAATGCACGACTACTCCATTTCCATCGTGCTTTGCTGAAGAAACGTCCCTCCAGCAGCCAACAGATAATCCATGCGACAGCGATAGGCTGGAGAATCATGCGGGGCAACGGCAGCGCAATGAGCAAAAGCAGAAACAACGCGTAGTTGAGTTTGGCGAGGACGGATTGGTATGTATTGAAGAAATTCACGCTATAGTAAGTTTACAAATTTACAAGTTGGTGATGCCCTGACGAATGTGTTTCCACCAGCGGTGCGAGATGATGTATTCCGCGCATTTTTTGGGGTCAAAATGACGCACAGCAGCGTACGACTCCGCCATGACCGTTAATGCTTCACGGTCGATGTTGAGTCGCTCGAAGTTCTTGCAACCCTCTTCAAACCCAATGTGTTTGCGCCAGCGAATACGGTTGAGGTCAATGACTTCGACGAAACCGTCTTCGTCGAACATGATGTTTCCGCCGGAGTAGTCCTGATGTAGCGCCCCGATCTCGTGCATACATGCCGTGTACCATCCGATAGAACTGAGAATCTCGTTGCGGTTGGGGAACTCGGGGTGTCCTATCAATTCGTTGAACGTATGTGTGCCAACGGCCTTTCTGCAGACGTAGTACGACTCGCGTAAGAAGCCGCAGACGCGCACTTCGCAGTATGCCACGGGGTCGGGAGTATATACTTCATTTTCCATGAGACGTTGGGCATTCTCGTAACTGCGGCGGGCTTTGCTCTTGATGAAAAATCCGTAAAGCAGTGCCTTCAGGAATCCCGGCTTGGCAAAAGCCTTAATGACCAGACCGTCCTGCTCGTAGAGCGTGTTGCGCCCGCAGTGAAGGACCCTCCGGGTTCCCCTTAAAGGGGGAGAGATTATGGGGCCAATAATCTTTTCTGAGCGGAAGAAGTTCAGCAGTCTGGACCATGAACGGTGGTAATGCAGCGGACCGCCCAAGTATCGGCGCATGTATTCAGGATGGCGGCGGTTGATGGCGTCAACCACCAGGCGTTTCTGCTGCGAGGTCAGGTGACGGCGTGAACCGGTGCGAATACGATAAAAGAACCCCGTCTCGTCCAAGCGCAACACCTCGCCGCCTTGTTCGAGCAGAGACAACCAAAAATCCCAGTCTTCGCGGTACATTTCTTCTTGGCAGTATCCTCCCGCTTGCAGCGCGTCCGTACGGTGATAGAGGGCGGTGGCGGGAATCATGTTCTTTCGAGCCAACAGGGCAGGAGAGTAGGGCGGCAGACGCCATTCACCCTGCCTCTCGCCAAAGAACTCCGCGCGGCAATAAACCACCTTGAGGGCGGGGTTTACCTCCATCGCCTCCACTGCGTGCGAGATGAAAGTAGCTCCAATGCGGTCGTCTGCGTCCAAAGGCAGAATATATTCGCCCTTGGCACAACCGAGTCCGTTGTTTCGCGCTGCACTGACCCCTGCGTTCTGTTGGCTGACAACCTGTATGTTAGGATGTTGCAGTGCCATTTGTCGGGCAATCGCCTGTGAGCCGTCGGTACTGCCATCATCGATGACCAACACTTCCAGCGGTTGGTAGTCGGACGCGACGACGGAAAGGAGCGTCTCTTCCAAATACTGCTCCATGTTGTAACAAGGCACTATGACGGATACCAAGGGCTTCATATCTTGTCGCGGCGGTGGAAGAGTTTGAGGAAATAATACTTGATGGGGTTGGTGTACTTCATTTGTTTCCATGGGCGGCTGCTGTGGGGTTTGTGCAGTACGGGAGTGTCCATGAGAAGCAGGTTGCGGAAACCGTGTTCCAAGGATTTGCGCGAAATGGTCACATCGAACCAATCTTTTTCCGGGTTGAGTTGTTCGAACGAGTACGCCTGCAAGTACTCCAAAGTGAGCAAAGTACAGCAGAATGAGAACCGCTTGGAGGTGAATGTAGGTGTGGGTTTCCACAGTACGGCGTACTTGTAGGGGAAATTGACCTTGTCGTTTTCATCGTGGGTGACAGCCGCCACCATGCCTACGCGGTCTTGTCGGGCAGTGCGGATGCGGGCAATGGTGTCGCGGCGGACGAGCACATCACTCTCGATGATGAGCAGGTCGGCATGTTCTTGCAGTGCCTTGCGCTGCGCGTCAATCAGGGTGAATCGGTAGTTGGGCGATGGGTGTTTGGTCCTCTCCTCCCAGTTGACCAACTCAAAGCCGTATTGCAGGGACCACTGCCGCAGTAACTCAGTGTTCTCTGCAGTGGAGTAGTCGTTGTAGATGGTAAAGCGCCAGTTGAGGTCCGTTGAGGCGTACAGACTGCTTAGTGCCTCGCGCACCGTCCGGATGGAATCCTTTACCGGCATGATAATATGCAGTTCGCGGTAGTTATCCATTGTCGTCTGTGAGTTTGGTCTTTTTCTTGAGAACGAAGTCACGACCAAGGTAGTTCTTGCGGACAATGGGATTGGCTGCCAGTTCTTCGGGTGTGCCGTGGAAAAGAATCTTGCCCTCGAACAACAAGTAAGCACGGTCGGTGATTTGCAGCGTCTCGTCCACGTTGTGGTCGGTGATAAGGATACCGATGTTCTTATCCTTGAGCCGCCACACTACATCCTGAATCTCTTGTACGGCGATGGGGTCCACACCTGCGAAAGGCTCGTCCAGCATGACAAAACGGGGCTCGATGGCAAGGCAGCGGGCGATTTCGGTACGGCGTCGTTCTCCTCCGGACAGGCGGTCGCCGAGGTTCTTTCGTACGTGCCCCAAGTTGAACTCGCGAATCAGTTGCTCCAGTTTCTCTTGTTGGTACTCCTTGGTGAACTTCGTCATTTCCAGCACACTGCGGATATTGTCCTCGACCGACATTTTGCGGAACACGCTTGCTTCTTGCGGCAGGTAGCCGATGCCCATTTGGGCGCGTTTGTACATGGGGAACTTGGTGATGCAGACGCTCTCTTTCTGCCCGTTGCGGACGAAGTCCAAGTAGATTTCGCCTTCGTTGGCGGCAATCAGTCCGGTGGTCATGTAGAACGTGGTCGTTTTGCCCGCTCCATTAGGACCGAGCAGACCGACAATCTCGCCTTGGTGAACGTTGATACTGACATCATTGGCGACCGTACGCTTGCCGTATTTCTTTACCAAATGTTCGGTGCGTAGCACCATTTGTTCGTCTTGCATAGTTAGTCTTTGATTGTGACCATGACGGGGCAGTGGTCAGAGTGAACAGCGTCGGTGAGTATCTGTGCGTCCTCAACGCGCTCTCTCAGGGGTTCGCTCACCCAATGATAGTCGATGCGCCAACCTGCATTACGTTCGCGTGCACCGAAACGGTAGCTCCACCACGAGTAGCGGTTGGGTTCATGGCAGAACAAGCGGAACGAGTCCACCATGCCGCTCTCTTCCCAGCGGTCCATCCACTCGCGTTCTTCGGGCAAGAAACCGCTGACGCCCACTTGTCGCTCGGGGTGGTTAATGTCAATGGGCTTATGGCAGATATTGTAGTCACCGCAGACGATGATGTTGGGGCGATCACGCCTTAGTTGGGTAATGAACTGCAGGAACACCTCCAGGAAATCCATTTTGAACTCTTGCCGGATGCCCCCCGTTGTACCGCTGGGGATGTAAACACATACCACGGTTATGTCGCCAAAATCGGCACGGAGGACGCGCCCTTCGCTGTCATAGCGGGGTTTGCCCATTCCTACAACCACCCGGTCAGGCTCGCGCTTGGAGAATATGCCCACACCTGAGTATCCCTTTTTCTCGGCAGAGTGCAGATAGGCGTGATAACCAAGTTGTTCGAACGCCAATACGTCGATTTGTTCCGGCTGCGCCTTGGTTTCCTGAATACAGAACACATCCGGGTTGCATTGGGCGAGCCATGTCAGGAGCCCTTTGCCCATTGCAGAGCGGATGCCGTTGAGGTTGTAAGAGACTATTTTCATCGGATAACCAGTTTTATGCCTTTGTGTTTCTTGCCATTGCTGAACGCCACGATGTAGGTGCCGGGCGCAAGCGAATTGAGTTTGCCTTCGGTGAAGATCAGTCGTCCTGAGGGGTCATACACACCCACTATTTCGGTGTAGTCCTCACCATACTGTTCCAGTGCGCTTGCCTTGGCAATGGTGGCAGGAGCATCGTAACCTCCCATAAAATTGAAGAAAATGGTGTTGCCGTTCTCTTTGATTTGGGTGATGGGGTACTGCTCGTATGGCGAGTACGAATTGGCTGTAACACAGGGGAATGCGTCACCTTGCTTACCACTTCCGCCGGTGTCGTAGATGGATGGTGCCTTGCCGTCCGCCTCGATAATATCATACCCCATCGACGAGGCACTGTTGTTGACGGTGTTGTTTGCCCATTTATAGTAGTTGTAGGCAATCTTGGTGATGAGCATGCCGTGTCCGGGGATGTACGTGTCCCAACCGGTTTGCTGACGGTTCTCCAATAAGAAGAACGTAGTCGGGTTGGGGTCGTTACCAATGAGGTTGCTCTCACCCGTTTCGGTGATAATATACGTCTCTCCACTGGTGTTGAGCGGTTGCATGGAGTCAATGGTAACCGGCTCGTTGAGGAGAATCGGTGTTATCCACCCGAGGAAGAACCGCTCGTAGGCAGTGTATCCTGCAGGCGTGTTACTGTTGTTATTGTACGAACCCGAACACATGATGTCCCAATCACCCGTCACTTTGGCCGTGCTGTTATTGGTGGCATAGTGGTCAGGCAGACCGAGTACGTGGGTGAACTCATGGCAGAAAGCACCAATTCCGTCGCGCGTCAAGCCATAACCCAAGACGATGTGCAACTCGTTGGAGCAGGCGTAAGTGTCCAGTATCTTTCCGTCAAGGCGAATAGTCTGTCCTCCATATGGATCACTGTAAATCCACGAGGTGTGAGGCCAAATGGTGCTGCTGGCGCCACCGTCCGCCTCTCCGCGACCTGCATACACCACATATACGAAGTCAATAATGCCATCGTTGTTGTTGTCGTACTTGGTGAAATCCACACCGAATGCTGTGTCGGCAATCTGGCATGCCTCGATAATCAGGTCGGCGGCATGGGTGTCATTGCCGGAACGGTCATTCTGTCCGTAATATGCCTGATTGCGCGACACCGTGACCGGTCCGACCACATCGAACTGCGGGCTGTACTGACCGAAGGACTGGTCTTCAAAATAACGTTTGGCAGAACCGGTAGCACCGTTGTAGGAGTATGTTTCGCTGTTGAACATGGCGGTAAAACCTGCCAGGTTGTTTTCCGCCTGGAAACTGAGGTCGCTGAATTGCGCCAGAATAATGAGTCCCCGCGGTGCGATGTTAAGCGGTTGCTCGATGAGTGCCGCTTCTGTAATATGGCGCGGCATCACCATGACGCGGCGTTGTTCGCGGCGAAGTGTCACTTCGTGTTCGGAGAGGGCAGGAACGGTTTTGAGCAGTCCGTCCTGCATTTCCACCCACTGCCCGTCCGCCGTGGTCATGTAATGGAAAAACTCGTCTCCATGCAGGTAGACTATGTGTTCTGTGCCGTCTGACCCGGTAATCACTACCGGTCCGGGTTGCGCAGGTCGAGCCATCGCCGTCACGGCAATGGTCATTGAAAATAATACCCCAAAAATCTTTCTCATTGAATCAATATTTTTTCTGTTCCGTCCGCACGGTGCACAATATACAGCCCTTGCGGCAAATAAACTATGTTGTCTCCAAAGTATTGGCCCGTAATACTATATATTCCCAATATTTCACCCGAAAGCGGGAGCGCCTGAATGGCATCCAGACCATTGGGATTGTCGGTTTCGTCGGCAAAATGTATTGTTATCCTGCGAATGAAGAGCGCATGTTCCAGGTTGCGGAAGCGCAGTTCGAGTGCGCCATGATACCCTTCAGGGTTGTCGAAGACATATTCGCTGACTTTTTCTTGCAGTTGTTGTGTGCCCAGATTCTCGTCATCCAAGACCGCTTCTATAGTGCCGGACCCCTTTGCTACGCATGCCACTACTTGCACTTTGGTAATGAGGCAGTTGCTCATCTCTGTAGTGTAGAGCGTTACGTCTCCGGGCGAAGTACTGCGACTGCCGAACTGTGCTCCTCTGTCAGTTGCCGGACTATCAAATCCGCGATAAGTGCTACCCGTGGCGGACAGGGTCCAATTGATGTCGCTCAGGACAGGGTGGCTGCCTTGTACGGCGGAGTCGGCGTGCCAGAAAAAGTACATGCAATGGTCGTAATCGAAAGGTATTTTCTCCGTTGTGACGTCAATCTGTACATCGCCGGTGAGCGAAGGGATTGTGAGAACTTCGCCGATGTAGGTGTAGTCAATCCCTTCGAAAAGTAGCAAGCCCCCCATGGTGACGGTGAGGTCTGATATGAAGTACGTCTTCATAGGTTGTATGGTGGCGGTGTAGGCGGAGTGGGCAGGGTAACAGTTGCCTGTTTGCGTCTCAATGACGTTTGCCTTGGTTGCATTCACATCCACGGTGTAACCGTCGCAACCCACAAAGAAACGGATATTTATGTTGCCCTCTGTTTCGGTGATGTCGTTCAGTCCGTATATGGTGTTGGGTACTTCAAACGAGGTGACACGAGATAACCCCGGGTAAGGGTCACCGGCATTGCCGCCGTTGTATATACCGTTGGCAGGCAAGTATATGTAGTTTGCTTCGCCGGGGGTGTCATTCGGACCATTTTCATTCCACTTCTCTTCGTCATATACCACTCGCCAAATCATTAGCCCGTGACCGGGAACACCACGGTCCCACCCCGTTTTCTGACGGTTCTCGAGGTAATATACCGTGTCGGGCGAAACGGGTGTTTTCTCCCTGCCGTCGGTTGCAATGTAGTAGTAATTGCCTGAAGGCGAGAGGGTGATGTCTTGTGGCCGGTTGAGTATTTCGGGTGTCGCCCAACCGAACTGGAACTTCTCATGCACGGTGTAGTTGCAGGGACTGTGTCCCTCCAAGAGGTGGTTGCCGCCGGACATAATATCCCAAGAGCCGGGAATAAGGTTGTTGTCGTAGTTCTCTCCGTATTGGGTATCATAGTAGTCGGGCAGACCAAGCACGTGGCTGAACTCGTGACAAAGCGTGCCGATACCGCAACGGGTGGTGCCGGACGCGCCGTTCAGTTCCGCCGAGCAGGCATAAGTTGCCAGTGTGACACCATCGTATGTGATGTCTTCATCCGGGTAAAAACTTACGGTCCATTTGTGGGGCCAGATGGTGTTCGGGTCCGAACCTGCGAAGTTCTCACCGTAACCGGCATAAATCAAATATACGAAATCCACTCTGCCATCGCGGTCTGAGTCATAAAGGCTGAAGTCAACGTTCTCTTGTTGGTCCAGAATACGGCAAGCGTCGATAATCGCTTCTCCGGCATTCACGTCCCCCCCCTGTTCATCATTGGCACCATAATACGCCATGGTTTTGGGCAGTGTGATGGGGCCGAACACATCGAATTGCGGAATATAGGTGCCGGAAGACTGGTCCTCGAAATATTTCTTTGCCGAGCCGTAAGCGCCATCATAGGTGTAATTGTCGCCATTGCACATCTCATCCATACTCTGCCGGGTGGTGGCAGGTTGGCAGGGCAGGTCGGCAAAACCTGCCACTATCACGATGGCTCGCGGGGCGGGGTTATCGGTTGGCTCGGTTTGGGCGGGCGGGCGTGCGGCACGGCGCTTTTTGGCTGCCTTTCGCCGCCGCAG
>CAMOMF010000100.1 GCA_946619625.1 uncultured Bacteroidales bacterium | reverse complement strand
GGAATTTTTAGGTCATAATATAATATAATAATATATATATATTATTTATATTTATATTATGGCAAAAAATGGAGCCACTTGGAATTGTAATTCTGTAATCCTGTAATCTTTATGTGTTGCTTGTGGATATTACATTCTCAATCAGCATGTTACCTGCATTGCTTGCCGATGTAATTAGACTATAAATGGATGCCGTAATGTGATAAAAGCATGCGCAAGTCTCCCTGTGTAAGCAGTACTTGCACCTGTCCTCCTGAACCGGCTCCTGTACAAGTATAACGCAGCCTGCTGCCGGAAAGGTAGTATTGCTTGATAACCTCATGCACTTCCGGTTTGCGCGAACGAATCAGTTCATTCCAAATACGTTGGCGCAGGAACAGTTGCGCCGTGGTACGGAAATCGGCTCGCTCCAAGTTGATTTGTCCATCCTCAACAACACGATATGCCATCTGCACCTCACCATCAGCATAACGGATATCCGTCATGGTCATTTGCTCGTTGATTTGATAGGGTAGGCTGTGCTGAATCAGGTGAATTTGCAGCAGCACTTTTGTTAGCGCACGCTCGCGCTCAGTAAAACGGTTATTGAAGACAGAATCAAGTAATTGCGGCGAAGCGTAAAGCCAAATGGACGCATCTTTGGTAGCCCCTTTGGCAGGCGGCACATCCACGCGAAGACGAAGGTAAAATTGGTACGTAGCCATCTCGCGCAAGATGTCTGTCAGTTGCTGATAAGTGGTGTCTTCATCAAGGGTGAAGAGGAGTGTTTTCATCAGCAGATTTTCCGGTGCCGTCATCAGTCCTTCATAGGCAGAACCGGCTTTGATTAACGAGCAGAGGGTGTCGTGCTCGATGTAAATACGTTGCACCGAACCATATGGCGTTTCCAGCGGACAAGCGGAGTTTAGTACGGGTGCAGCCAACTCGATTTTCTTGCGGAATTTATATCGTTCCACATTGCAACTGCCGAGCAATAAAGCAATGATAATCAGTAAGTATAGCGGCTTTAATATTTTGTGTGCTTGTTCCATTATTTTGTATAATCAGAATAGTGACAATTGTTCTCCCACATAATGCATATTCATGCCATAGATTTTTGCCTGTCGCTGCGTGTCGTTTATGAAGAGTTGCCGCAATGATCCCGGAGCGAGCACTTCCACTTGTGCCCCCAGCGCGCGGAGTGCTTGCACAAAGTCTTTGGTAGGAGCCAGCCAATAGGATAGAACCACATAATCGGGTGTCTGTTCAATGGTGTGTTGAGATGGATGCAACGGGTGATCTATCAGATGTTTACGTGCATTGCCTGTTACTTTGATTGTAATGGTCTGAGGTTCTGCGGACCGGTCTGTGGCAAAGTACCCCTCGAAATGTTTTGCGGCTTTCCATGACCGGGGGAACTTAAAGCGCTTTTGTGAAAACGACAAATGGGAAATACGGTCCAAATCGTACACCACCAACTCGTCCAATTGTGAGGAGCGTCCAACAACATACCAATGCCGTTGAAACTCCTTCAGACAATAAGGCATAAGCAAAAAGCTACTTTCTACCTCGTTTTCAAAGCGATACGTAACTTCGAGAATCACTTCTTTGCGCATGGCATCCACGATAGGCGTGAACCAACGGAAACCATTAGGAACATCTTCGAAAAGCACTCGCGAACGGACATTTTTATCTTCATCCGCAACGGCTATTTGCGACAGCATAGACAGCAATCGGCGTTGATAAACAGCACGGTGTGCTTCCGTTTCTTGTGCAATATAATAGAGGTGATGTCCATTTTTGCGTTCGCACTGGATAGCAATGCCCAACTCTTCCCATATGGCTTCTTTGTGCCGATGAAAAGACCGCGCTTCGTAGCCCTGTTCATGCTCGGTGTTCAGGGGGCTGGCAATCCATTGTTTATCAATCTCATGTTTTGAAATCTTACCTGCAGAATAAATGGTATTGACGAGCCAAATATATCTGCCAAAAAGTGATGCTGCCATATCGTTGTATTATTCTGATACTAAATGTCCAATCCCATCGGGGTCGATATACACTTCCTGTTTGGTGACATGTGTGGACAAAGCACCGTCATAGCCGGAAGCGCAGAAAATATACCTTTGGTTGGCTTCAAAAATAGTGTCCAACGACAGTCTTTGTGCATTCCTGACCAACAGATATTCCATGAGATTGAATTGCTTACAAAATGCAACCTCACTATTGAGGAAACGGTAAACCGACCCGCCATATTCGTCTTCGAAAACACTCTTTTTCTCGTAAGAGCATACATAGTAGTTGTCGTCATCAGAAGGCATGATATACATTGTGTTTCTGTCGATTACAAACTGGAAAGTCATTGCTACATCTTTTAGCGAATCGGTGATGAAAGTGGCAAAGTACAGGTCCCCCATAGGTTGGTTGTTGACGGGGTTGACACAGAATGCAAAAACGATGTATTCGGTTTGCGGTTCCAAGTCAACGTAGTGTGCCGTTTGATGACCATATTTCAGTTCGTGAGAGGAGAAAGGAGCGATGTACTTCTCGCCCTTGACGAGGAGGTCGTGCCGCCAACTCAAGTAATCGATATAGACACTATCCATAATCAAAATCATGAAATCTTTGTCCATGGTTCCGGGCACATATGCACTATCCCTGCGCATGCATTGGGCGTAGAAATATGCGCGGTCATCTTCCGGCTCCAAGCGTACTTGTGCCGTTCCCGCTGTTATGTGGTCTGTCAGCACCGTAATGTTGATGGGGGTGGGCTCTACGATATACTCTGTTTCGCCATTATTGCAGGCGCAAAAGAAGAGAGCCGACACAAATAAGAATATGTTGCAAAACCTGTTCATATTCATTCTTTTAAGAAGTTGTTAACAATGCCGAGGAAAGTCAGATAACCCAACTGGTGAGGTCCATAATGGCCGAAATTGTACTCTACATTGCAAAAATAGAATTGCTCCCGCGCTTTGATGGCATTTTCGTAGGGCACCACATCGTCGTCCATGGAGTGAAACATGTACACCGGTGCTTGAGGTTGCCACTGGTAGGCAATGGAGTTGCGCATAAAAGCACGGTACAATTTGAAACTGTCGTTGGTTCGCTTATCTCTGCATTCTTCTGTCACGATTTCTGAGGGGCGGTTCGTGCCAATCAGTTGTGCCTGCTGTGCAACGGTGTATTTCTTCGAGTTGATAACCTGGTCATACGAGTCCAGCAAGTTCTGTTTGAAGAAAATCTTGTAGTCCAAGTTCAGTCTTTCCGCCACATTCATACCCTGAATAATCATGGGAACAGCAGGGGAATACCCTGTGAAATCCTCCGCTATCCATTTATCGTATGTGGCAGCCAAATCATAGGGACCGCCACCGCAAAAATTGCGAATAATCTTCACGTCGGGATAGTTTGTCTCAAGGTAGTACTGCACTGCCAACGATGTGGCACCGCCTTGTGAGTAGCCCGACAGATAGATGGCACTATCCTTTGGCAACTTATTGATTGCCTGTAAATAAGGCAGTACGGCCCTATACATGTCCACCACATTTTGTGCGGTCAGTTCTGTTGCCATATAGGGATGTGGCAAATGGCTGGTAATGCCAAAACCGATATAGTCCGGTACGATGACAGCATAGCCGTGACCCGCAAAAATACCCTCGAAAGGAAAACTTTGAGAGGGTGCCTCATAGTTGGCTCCAATAGTGTAATGACTCACCACAACGATGTTGCGTATGGGGCCCTTTTCCGGCAAAACCACCTTACCCGAGAGGACGATAGAGTCGCCGTTTTGGTCTACCGAGCCGTATATACCCGCTATCTGCCACGTTTTTTTCGCTTGTGTTGTTCCTAATATAGACTGTACAATGCTTGCTGCCGGCAGACTGGATGCATGGCGTACAGAACCGGTACTATCAGGATGAACAGTTTCATTTTCACTGACTCCGGGCAGAGACGGAGTAGGGGGCAACCCCTTGTCTAAATCAACAAGAACCGCCTCATAGGGGTGGAAAGCACTCTCAGGATAAAGGCTGTCTACAAAGCCTTCTAAATACATGAAATTGATAAACTCTGCCCTTTCAGGCGTACAGGCGGCAAGCCCGCACACAAGCAGTAGATATAGGATGTTTTTCTTCATAACCAATCTGTTTTAGAACCTAATGCCAAAAGAAGCCGCCATCATACGGGAACCCACCATGTAAATCTCTTCCTTGCTGACATGACTAATCAAACCGCCTATTTCAAAGGTCCCGAAGAACATGCCTTTGCCAACAGATACGCCCAAAAGCGACAAATCTATTACGGGGGCTGCGGCTACTTTGCGCCCCTTGTAATCCTTTTCTGTACCGCCGTTAATCAGCATCCCTACGCCCAATCCGCAATACAGGTTTACCCATTCGCTCCAGAAGAATGTGAAACGCACCGTAGGGATAAGTGATACGTCCACAAAATTGCATTTCGAATAGATATACTGGTCATCTCCTGGTAGCTCTTTCTCCCAGAACACCTGCTGATAATCCAACTTGCCGCCATAGCTAAACCATTGGTTTTGACGGTATTGATACTCGGCAAATATGTGCCCTGTGTAGCGATAATTTATAGTTTTCTCAAGCGTGAAATAGGTTGGCGATTCATGCCACACCATCGTCTCGTATAGTGGGTCGCCGTAACCAATACGCAACTCATGCGGACGAAATAACCTGTCAATAGTATCCTCCGCCAACATGCACACAGGCACCAACAGTAGTAATACCAAAAATACTTTCTTCATTGCAATAGTTCGTATTCTATATTTTATATTAAAACTTTTATCAGCCCTTAAACCCCTCAATTTGCCACTCACTTCATATACTTTTCGATGCGTCTGAATGCGCATCTAATCAGCCAATCAGGGCAATGCTTAACAAGCGGTAAATAGAGGTGGTTCACTATTCCCGGCATGCAGCGTTTTTTGCCATGGAAGAGTGCTCTCAGCGCCCGTTTTACCAACTTTTCCGGCGGGATGGCTATATGCAGTCTTACCGCCAGTTTTCTTAGTCGGGGTGTTAGTCCGTAAAGTGCAGTATCCACCGCTCCGGGGGTAACAGACAGCACGTTCACTCCATATGGATGCAGTTCGTACCACACCGAACGTGAGAAATTGTCGATATAGGCTTTCGTGGCACAATAGCATTGAATACCGGGCATGCTCACCAAGCCCGCCAAACTGGACATGTTCAGTATATAGCCTTTCCTGCGACGTTGCATATCCGCTCCAAACAGACGTGTCAAGCGCGTTGTGGTCAGCACATGCAGCAGGACCATCTGCTCGATCTTTTCCACAGGCACACGTTGTAAGTAGTTGAAAAAGAATACGCCTGCATCGTTGATGAGTATGTCTGTTTGTATGTGGTTTGCTATGCAATAGTTGTGTAGTTCTGTAGCGGCATTGGGTTCTGTCAAGTCCTTGCAGAGTGGAGTAGCCTTTACGCCAAACTCCGTCGCTATACTCTTCGCTGCCGACTCCAGCGCCTCTTGTTGATTGGATACCAGCAGCACATCATTCCCCGCACGTGCCAATTCGCGCGCGAAAACGAGACCTATGCCCGATGATGCGCCTGTTACTAATGCCGTCATTGTCTATCTTGCGCTCTGCTTGATCTTATGGTTATCTTATGGTCATCTTATGGTTATCTTATGGTTATCTTATGGTCATCTTATGGTTCCGGCTTCATGCTCCAATTGCTCTATTTCGCGTTGCAGTTTTTGCGGCAGTTGTTCGGGATTGTCACGAAGCACACATTGGTGGCACTTCATATCCAGCGTGTACATGCGCCCAACACAATAGTTGGAGCGGCCACATCCGGCATGGTAGTGCACATCTGCCTGCATATGTTTCACAAAATCAGGGTCTTTTATCAACGTGTGAGCCATCTGCATTAACGGAAAACCTGCTTGTAAAACTTGCTCGCAATTATCTCTGCTCTGTATTCCACCCACGTAGATACATGGCGTTTGCAACTCGCTTTGGAAACGTTTGGCGGACTCCAGAAAATATAGTTCGCGGAAAGGCACTGTCGGAATCAGCAGGCGCCCCGCCATCTTCAGCCCCAATTTGAGCCACCAGAACCGCACCATATCCATGTAGTACGCCAGCGTCTTGAGCGGCATGGCTCCGCCCAAAACCACCATGGGGGCTTTGCTGACAAATCCGCCTGACAGCACTATGGCATGAGGATGGTGCCTCTCTATCTCCTTGGCAACGCAAATACCTTCATCTATCTGTACACCTTGCTTGAAGCCGTCAAACATATTCGTTTTCACCACTACAGCCATATCGTCCCCTGCATGTTTCATCACCTCGTCAAGGCACTCATGCATGAATCGGACACGGTTTTCAAAACTACCGCCATATTCATCGTGACGGTGGTTGGTGTAGGGCGAAATGAACTGCGAAATCAGGTAACCGTGACCGGCATGTATTTCCACACAATCAAATCCCGCTTCTCGGCAGAAATCCACTGCTTCGCCAAAATGACGTGCAATGGCGTGAATCTCGTCTTTCTTGAGTCCGCGGACAATAGTAGGCGAGTACATGTTGAAACCGGATGAAGGTCCCACCGGCAAACGGTTTCCGCAAGTGTAGAAATGCGTCATATTGCCGCAATGCCCCAACTGAATGGACACTTTGGCACCTTCGGCATGTACGGCTTCTGTCAGTTTTTTCAGGTCCGGCAGAATATCGTCGTGCACATACAATTGTCCGTCAAAAGACACGCCGGAACGGTCCACAGCACAATATGCTACAGTGGTCATTCCTATGCCACCTCGCGCCACGCTAACGTGATAATCAATCAACTGTTGCGACGGCTTATTCCCCGGGCACATGTTCTCAAAAGCAGCAGAACGTATGGTTCTGTTGCGCAATGTTACAGGACCTAATTGATAGGGCGTGAAGAGTAGGGAAGTGTGACCGTTTTCTTGCATGCGCGCGTGCGTAAAACTAATGTTATACCTATTCCTAAATCTTTAGTAGATGAATGGCAATATGCGTTTCAGTCTTGGACGCCGCGACTCAAATTCGTCTGCAAACTCCAGTTTGTACTTGTTGTAGATACTATTGGAACGCGGAACCAAATTGCTCATTGTGAACCAGAAGAATACAAATCCGGCTACACTCCAGGTCAGGATAGCCCAACCTAACCATTCAATTATTTCGCCCAGATAGTTGGCAGAAGTGACAAAATTGTACATGCCGCCTTTGGGCAGATAATGCTTGGTGTCACCGGGTTTACGCAAATGGCGGATAATGTAGTCGGAATGCCAGTTAATCGCCATTCCAACAAAGAATATCACTGTTCCTGCAATAAAACGCGGGTCATGAAGCCATGCCGAAGAGTACAACATTTGATAATCCGGATGCTGTGGAGCCAACTCGAACAGCCATTTGCCTTGCATATAGCCGTTCATCAAATTGAAAGCAACGGATAGCAGCATGATTATCAGCGGCATCTTCGATTTTCCACGCATCAGCAGCGGTGCAATGAATGCACGGTGCAAATAGTGGAACTCAAAGAACAGGAAGAACAGCAAATACGGCACATCAAAACGTACCGGCGATTTGGACCAGAAATACAGCAAGACCAGAAAAACAGGGCATTCCATCACCATCCAGCCTACTTTGTTACTGATGGCGGGACCCCATTTTTCAGAAGTCATCTTGCCATATCCCGCATCCACGAAATACAGGCACACCCACACGACTGCGCCCATAATCGTCATGATAAAACATATGTCGTAGAATCCGTCCATGTACATTTCCTTTTAGTTGTTATGAACAATGGCGCTCAAGTTGTAGCAACCTGAGAATGCCTCATCATCTACCTTGGTCTCGCCACGGACAATCACAAACTTCAGTCCGATGCAGTTCTGAAAAGCCTCATCAGCTACGTGTTGGATGGTCTTCGGCAAATCCAAACGCTCAATGCCGTTACAGCCAATAAATGTGCGTGGTGCAATCTCTGTAATGCCCTCATGGAACACGATATTCGTGATCTTGTCACAGTCTGTAAACGCACCGCCGGCTATGCTGGTCACGTTTTCAGGAACAACGTACTCACCCTCCGTACTTGCCGGCACAAGCACCAATGTGGAACCGATGATGATGGTGTTTTGCAGTGATTTACAGCCACGAAGTGCACCATTACCAATCTTTTTCAGTCCTGACGGCAGATTGATGATTTGCAATGAAGAACAGTCTGCAAATGCTTCATCGTCAATTTCTTCTATACTCTCCGGAAGTTTGGCGGACTGCAAGGCTTGGCAACCTTTGAACGCACGTTCAGACACTTCTTTTACTCCCTCCGGAATAACGATGCTCTGCAACGCGATACATCCTGCAAAAGCATCATCATCTATCTCGTTAATTCCTTCTGGTATAGTCACTTTCGTCAGTTCTTTGCAGTTCATGAAAGCGCCTTCGGGAATCTCTGTCATCTCACGTCCGAACGAAGCCGATTTGATGGGTGTACCTGCAAAGGCGCGATCACCTATCTCTAACACCGATTTCGGCAACTTGGCGGCACGAACAGACGAGTTCATAAACGCCTCATCTCCTACGGAAATCAAGTCTGACGGCAAACTCAATGTCTTCAGTTTGGTGCAACCTTTGAAAGCGCGATCCCCTATGCTGACTACCGTTGCAGGGAATTTCACACCGCTCAAAGCTGTGCATCCCTCAAAGGCATTGTCACCAATTCCCGTAACCGAGTAAAGGTTGCGTTTGAACTTGATTACCTCGGGAATCTCTTTCATCCCCACATAGTAACTGGCATCAGCAGGAACAGTTACAACGGCTGTTTCTTTCTCATCATCAAGCAAGTAGAATAGGCTGTCCACCTCTACCACATCCGAGCCGAAGGGATTCTCCTTCACATCTTTTTTGCCCTTCGCTTCTTTTTTAGTGTCTTTTTTCACTTCTTTTTTAGCCGGAGTTTTCTTCCCAGCCTTTTTCTTAACAGGTTTGGCTGCCCAAAGCAATCCTACTGAAAGCAGGGCAACAAGCGTAAGTAGTAAATGCTTATTCATATGTTGTCTTTTTTATTTCTGATTATTAGATGGAAAGAATCTGCATCGCCGACCACTTGTCCGACTTGATATCTTTCTTTGTGCTGATGGCTTTCGATAGGGGCACATACACTATCTCATCGTTCTGAATACCAATCATTATAGACCTTTGCTCCTCCAATAGAGCCTGGATGGAAGCAACGCCCAAACGGCTTGCTAAAATACGGTCTTGCGCAGTTGGTGAACCACCACGTTGCAGGTGACCCAGTATAGTTACACGCACATTGTATTCAGGGTGTTCCTTCTCCAATATCTTCGCCACTGCCTGCGCGCCACCTTCAATGGCATGTTCTTGCACCAGCACGATACTGGAACTCTTGCTCTTGCGTCGGCCTTGACCAATAGCCGCTTCTATCTGTTCTGCCACGGCGGCACGCTCCGGAATAATGGCTACTTCTGCACCGGCGGCAAGGGCTGCATTCAGCGTCAGGAAACCCGCATCGCGACCCATTACTTCCACCAAGAACACACGTTCATGACTCGTGGCTGTATCGCGCAGTTTATCAACGCATTCCATTATCGTGTTCAGGGACGTGTCATACCCGATAGTCAGGTCTGTTCCCCACAAGTCGTTATCTATCGTTCCCGGCAAACCTATGATAGGTACATTGAACTCCTGAGCAAACACTCTCGCTCCGGTAAAAGTGCCATCTCCACCGATAACGATTAGGGCATCAATGCCTTCTTTCACCAGATTGTCATAAGCCAGTTTTCTGCCTTCTGGAGTCATAAATGCGGGACAACGGCTTGATTTCAAGATGGTACCGCCGCGTTGTATGATACCCGACACATCCTGCGAACTCATCTCACGAATATCATCGTCAATCAGACCGCTATATCCGCGATAGATTCCTTTCACTTTGATACCATTATAGATACCGGCACGGACTACCGCACGGATCGCTGCATTCATCGCCGGAGAATCACCACCGGACGTGAGAACACCTACACATTTGATTGCATATTCCATATTTGCCATAATTTTTTTTGAACCTCTTGGTTTTTAAAAACCAATTTGGGCGCAAAGTTACAACTTTTTTTTCATATATGCAAATGTTTTGCAGAAAAAAAATTTTCTTCCACACTTTTGTTATGCTTTTTTTCTCAAAAATTTTCACTATGATTACCCAAATACCTTGTTATAAATTTCCCGTTATTTTTGACTCACGCACATCTGAAATAATGTATGTACATTTTTCGAACGACCTGCTTACCTTCTCCATACTTTCTCCATACCATCCACATGCAAACACTATATCCGAAATTTGCCGTTTTTTTGTTCCTTGTATAATTCTGCATTGATGCAAATTTTCCGCTTTTTTTACGTAAAAAAAATTTTTCTTATAAAAAAACTTAATAAAATGCTTGCATATTCCAAAAAAAAGCAGTAACTTTGCACACTTTTTTGTGCTACGACGTAGTCGTGCATCTTGTA
Source organism: uncultured Bacteroidales bacterium (assembly GCA_946619625.1). Taxonomy (GTDB): domain Bacteria; phylum Bacteroidota; class Bacteroidia; order Bacteroidales; family Paludibacteraceae; genus Colicola. Next base: position 11,283 of record CAMOMF010000100.1, on the reverse strand, counting down.
TATGACAGAAATAAACCTGCTACATAATAAACGCGGACTTATCTTTGGTGCCGTGGACGAACGCTCGCTGGCATGGCATACTGCGCTTGCCTGCAAACGTTGTGGTGCACAAATCGTACTCGCGAACACCCCCATAGCAATACAACTTGGCACCATTCGCAACCTCGCCGATAGCCTGCAAATACCCTTACTTCCTTGCGATGCCACTGATGTCGAGCAACTTGGCACGCTGCTTGATGAGGCGCAGCGTCTGCTTGGAGGAAAGATTGATTTTATCCTCCATGCTGTGGCAATGTCGCATAATCTGCGCAGGCACAAACCCTATGAAGAAGCCAGTTACAACTACTTTCTTCGCACATTGGATACTTCTGCTCTTTCATTGCACAAATTGCTTGCCACGGCGCTGAAAATGGACGCTGTTGCGCAAGGAGGGTCTGTGGTGACGCTTACCTACATCGCTTCCCAAAGAACCGTCATGGGCTACAACGACATGGCGGATGCCAAAGCCATGCTGGAGTCTGTAGTACGCAATTTCGGTCTTATCTACGGAGAAAGAAAAGGAGTCAGAATAAACGCTGTTTCTCAATCGCCGACGCCTACAAAAGCATCTGCCGGATTTGACAGAATGAACTATTTTTACCGTCTCACCGATGAACTGAGTCCGTTGGGAAACGCCAATGCAGATGACCTCGCGGACCTTTGTGTCATGCTTTTCAGCGATTTTACCCGCAAACTCACCATGCAGACAATCTACAATGATGGCGGGTTCTCCAATACCGCATTGACGACTCGGTTTGCAGACACCTATTCGCGCGCAGTGGAATTGGCAAAACAGGACACGGAGTAACTCATAGACAATTGAACGTTCAGATGGCAGAAAACAAAACGTGGAGGGGTAAAACCGGTGGCACACAGCGTATGCAGAAAACACTGATTCGCTGGTTTAGGTATATTGACACACGCCTGATTTTCTGGCTGACCGTTCCTTGGGTGATTGGATCAATAATTGTCATGCCACGGGAAAGAAAGGCGGCGTATCACTATTGGCGGCGCAGGCACAACAAAAAGCCTCTGAAGGCGTGTCTCTGTGTTTGGAAACAATTTTACGCTATGGGGCACGTGGTGCTGGACCGTTTTGCTGCATTTGCAGGACAACATTTTGATATTCAGGTATATGATGAAAATAACATAATGCACACTTTACAGCATGGCGAAAAGGGGTTTGTTATCCTTTCGTCTCATGTTGGCAATCAAGAGTTGGCAGGTTATTTTGTACCATCGGTAAAACCGTTGCATATCCTCATTTATTTGGGTGATACGGCAATCATGAATCGCGAAAGAGAAAGACTTTTTGCTACGCGGAAAATGTTTTTCCTGCCTATGCAGACAGATGGTAGTCACATCTTCGAAATGCACGAGGTGCTGCAGAAAGGAGAAGCCCTTTCCATTCATGCCGACAGGATGTTCAGCGATACGCGCACTATAACCGCTGATTTTCTGGGAGCAAAGGCTGTCTTTCCTCAGGGACCTTTTCGTCTGGCTGCTGTCGAGGAGGTGCCCGTAGTCACCATGTTTATGCTCAGGACCGGACATAATCGCTACCAACTGCGGATTTACAACCTTAGTAAGGCAACTGACAAAGATTTGTCGAGCAGGCAGTTATCGAATGCTCTCTTGCAGCGTTATGTTCACAAAATGGAACAGGTTCTTCGGGATTTTCCGGAACAATGGTTCAATTTCTTTGAGTTCTGGACGGAAGAAACCGCGAATGCAGCAAACAAAAAGTAATTTGATAAAAAGGATATTGAAAGCAGATAAAGAATAATATAGTGATTCAACTGATTGCAGATCATATTATCACGCCCTTGGGCGAAGGAACGGAAAACAATCTCAATGCGGTTCTCCGTGGGGAGTCGTGTCTGCGTTTGCACAACGAAGTTCATGGCGAGCCTGTTCCCGAACCATTTGTAGGCTCTCTGTTCGAACATCTGCCTCAGCGACAAGGGTTCACACCTTTTGAATCACTTTGTATTGCCGTTGCTGAACCGGCAATAAAACAGGCTGGCGTAGATGTTTCTGCCGCAGATTGTATCTTTATTATTTCCACTACAAAAGGAAATATCTGGACTTCTCCTGCTGATTCAGCAAGAAAAATTGCCACTTTCTTTGGAAACAACTCCACTCCTGTTGTGGTCTCAACGGCTTGCACTTCAGGGGTTACCGCCCAACTAACGGCTTACAGACTCCTTTCCCGGAGCAAATACAAAACGGCTGTCATAATTGGCTGCGATGTTCAGACGCTTTTCGTTGTTTCAGGTTTCCAGTCCTTCAAAGCACTCTCTCCTAATCCATGCAAACCATTTGATGCGGAACGGGATGGACTGAATGCAGGAGAGGCGGCAGCTGCTATGATTTTGCAGCAAACAGACTCGCCTTTTTCCGCGTCTGCAGAGCATCCTTGGACTTTGCTTGGCGGAAGTGTACACAACGATGCTAATCATATCAGTGGTCCATCACGCACTGCAGAAGGCAGTATGCGCTGTCTCAACGATGCATGTGAACTGCTCCTGCCGGATAATTTGGCTTGCATCAGTGTGCATGGTACCGGTACGATGTACAATGACGAGATGGAAGCATTGGCAATACATCGTGCAGGGCTGGAAGATGTTCCTGTCTCCGGACTGAAAGGTATCTATGGGCATGCAATGGGAGCCGCCGGATTGATGGAAACCATTCTCACTATTCACGCCCTGAACCGCGGAATTATCCTGCCTACTATAGGTTTTTCCAAACAGGGAACAACCTATGCAGTCAATCTGTCTGCAAAGCCAAGAACGACGGAAAAACACGCTTTTATCAAGTTGCTCTCCGGCTTTGGCGGGGTGAATGCAGCAGTGGCGTGGAGTAGGGAAACAGTAAGTGAACAGTCTGCAACAACCACTTTAGATAATAGTTGCAGCATTCGTATTGTCAACGAAATACACATTTCTCAGCAAAACGATATAAACAACCTTTACAGAAGTTTGGGAGTGAACTATCCGAAGTTCTTCAAGATGGACTCTCTTTGCCGTTTAGGCTTTGTGGCTACGGAATTGTTGTTGAAGGAATGTGGCGATGAAATCGATGTGGAAAATACGGCACTTATTCTTGCCAACCATTCCGCTTCAATACAGAACGATACTGCATACCAAGCCACAATTGCTGACCCGCACAGTTTCTTCCCCTCGCCGGCATTGTTTGTTTATACATTACCCAATATCGTGGCGGGAGAACTTGCCATCAGGCATCATTTGTTTGGGGAAACATCATTCTATATATTGGAAAAAGAAACGGATCTTCAGCCTATTATCGATGCCACAATCTGCTCTCCTGATATCAATTCTGCCATTGTTGGCTGGCTGGAATGTACGGACAAAACGCACTATGAAGCGCATTTGAAATTCGTAAGTAAAACCAATGACTGAACATAAAAAAAATAACATTGAACATAATTTAATAAAAAAGATATACATTGAATCATATGATTAACAAAGAAGAACTGAAAAATCAAATTATCCTGGCACTTAATCTGGAAGGAATGCAACCCGCTGATATTGACGATGCCGCACCTCTTTTCGGCGAGGGGCTGGGGTTGGATTCTATTGACGCGCTGGAACTGCTTATGGTCATGGATAAGAACTATGGCATCAAATTCGCCAACAAAGAAGAATCCAAGGCCGTTCTTGCCAGCATTGACACTATGGCGGAATATATTGATAACCACCGGACAAAATAATTCATGAGGATTGCAGTTACAGGCATTGGAATTGTGTCAGCGTTAGGTGTTGGCAAGCAGGCAAATCAAGAGAATTTGCTTGCCGGCAATTCGGGTGTCGCTGCTCCGCAGATTCTCAACACATTGCACAAAGAATGGCCTGTAGGGGAGGTCAAACTTACCAACGAACAACTTCGGCAACTGCTTGAAATCCCATCCGTAACTCCTGAGATTAACCGCAATGTACTGCTTGGCACTTTGGCGGCACGCGAAGCACTGCAAGATGCATCACTGTCAAACGAACAGGTGCGGCAACTAATGCTTGTAAACGGTACGACTGTAGGCGGAATGGATTTGACCGAAAACAGTGTAGATAGATGGTTTCAGGGCGACTATTCTGACATCAACGCTATTTGTCAGCACGAGGCGGGCAGTACGGCGGAAATGATTAGTACGTTTATTGGCACGGCACAAAACTCTGTGACCATCTCTACGGCTTGCTCCTCTGCCCTGAATGCAATCATTTTTGCAGCCAACCAAATGCGTCAAGGTCAAGTCAAACGTGTTCTTGCTGGTGGTGTGGAGGCTCTCACCCGTTTCCATTTGAACGGATTTGGCAGTCTGGGAATACTTTCGGAGAAAATATGCCGTCCTTTCCATGAAGACCGGGATGGAATCAATTTGGGAGAGGGCGCAGCCTACCTCCTTTTGGAGGATGAGAATGAAGCTCTGAACCGTGGCGCGCATATCTACGGATATATAGCAGGTTACGCTAATCGTTGCGATGCTTTTCATCAAACAGCCTCGTCTCCTGACGGCGAAGGCGCTTTCTTGTCCATGCAGGACGCTCTTCGCCTTGCAGGATTGCAACCATGTGATATTCAGTATATCAATGCGCACGGTACGGCAACCCCAAACAACGATGCCTCGGAAGCACAGGCAATAGAACGGCTGTTCGGTACGCCGTTTCAATCTCCGCGATGGCAGGAACCGCGTAGCACCAAGAACCTGACCGGGCATACCACATCTGCTTCCGGCAGTATTGAAGCAGTATTCTGCTTAATGCTCATGCACGCACGTGGATACCAATATGTGCTTACCAATGCATTCGGGTTTGGCGGTAACGACTCCTCATTAGTCCTTTCCTGCAAGCCGGCAGACTTGCCTTTGCCGGGTGATAACATGGACGGCAAAAATACCCCCAATGAAAATCATCGTGGAAACAAAGCTATTTCTACCACTTCTATATATAGTGTAGAAGAAGATGCCGACACCAAGCCATATCTTACACCCATGCAAGCGCGTCGTACGTCGCCGCAAATGCGTAGGTTGATTGTCGCTGCCAAACGCGCCTTGTCAGAGGCCAACATTGACATCCCTGATGCCATTATTGTTAGCACAAGGTGGGGTGGGATAACCCCTACGGTCTCTTTACTGAAATCGATGATTGAGAACGGAGAGGAAGGATTCAGTCCGTCACTTTTCATGCAATCAACACATAACACACCCGCTTCAACACTGGCAATAGTGTTGGGCTGTCATGGCTATAATTGCACCTTTTCCTGTGGAAACCATTCTGCCCAAATGGCACAAACGGATGCATATCTCCAACTGGCAGGAACGGACATAAAGAACGTGCTTGTTTGCGAATACGAAGAAGAGCAAGAAGACTGGCAAAAACTGCTACGTACGACAAAAATTGACAATATTAAAACTGCTAAAGCACTTGTATTATCATGCAACTAATTTTACTTTCAATACTTCAGAGTTTTCTGCTCTGCATGGGACAAATCCTGCTAAAATTTGCCCTGCAAAGAATGTCTGCGTTTGCGTGGACAAAAGATTTCTGGTTGAACTCCATTTTCCTGAATTGGTGGTGGTTGGGAACCGGTGTGGCTTTCCTTGGTGCCGCAGTGCTGTGGATGTATATCATCAAGAATTTTCCTTTCTCGATTGCTTATCCGCTCACCAGTCTGACCTACATATTTGGCATGCTGGCTGCATCGGTGGTTTTTCACGAAAGTATCAGCATTACCCAGTGGACAGGCATTCTTTGCATCATGGCAGGCTGCTACCTGATTGCAAGATGAGTTGCGCCAATATGAAAGATAATACCGAGCAAATCGCTTTGACTAAACAGGTCGGAATTATGGTTAATTGTTAATAATTTTTCTCAAAATAGGTCATTTATTAGCAAAGAGAGTGATTTTTTTACCTGAAAAGTGTTTTTCTTTGGAAAATATTTGTTTATATCAAAAAAAAGTCGTACCTTTGCAGTCCAAATCTTTTATGCTGAACATAAAAGAGTCTGAAAACAGAGAATTAAAAGTATAGATTTAGATTATAGTTTTTGGTTTGTACTATGGATAATGTACTGAAGAAAGTATCAAACTGGTATTTTAACAAGCGGGTTCTTCCGTATTGGGTGATTTTGATAGCAGATGCTTTGATAGTATTTGTATCTGCAATATTTGTTTTTTGGGCAACCAGCAATACACAAGTAACATATGATTACCGCCGCGCTGTAGTGTACACATCACTGCTGTATGCTGTTTTAAGTTGGGTGGGAGCCCGTTGTTTTCACACCTATTCCGGCGTACTGCGTTATTCCAGTTTCGTGGATTTGCTGAAACTGACCTATGCCAACATCACGTCTATTGTTTTGGCATTAGTCCTTTATTTCTTTTGCAATTGGCAGGGATTCACTGTCTTTTGCGTTTTCACGCCTATTCGTATCATCTTAGCCTTCGGGTTGTCCACGCTGCTGATGTGGGCTATGCGTATCCTGGTGAAACTGTTATTCGACATCTCCAATACAGATTCTTCCGCCATGCGTGTACTTATCTTCGGAGCGCTGAAAGGTGGAGTGGGATTGGCAAAGAATATCCGTTCACAGAGTCCTGCACAGTTCGAGTTGAAGGGATTTATCTCCCATGAACCTCGTATTCACAACAAACAGTTAATGGGTGTTCCTGTCTATTCTCCGGATGATGACCTGGTAGCCATTATCAAGAAAGAGAAGATTCAGGGAATACTGATTAGTCCGTTGCGCGAGGAAGAGTTCCGCCGCAACCAGAAATTGCAAGACTTGTTCATCAATGCAGGTTGCAAAATCTTTATGGCGCACGAAGCGCAGGAAGCCATCAAGCAGAATGGTGTGCTGACGGAGGAACAGATGGAGCACATGCAACTAAAAGAGGTGTCGGTAGAAGACCTTCTGCCGCGCTCTGAGATTCGTGTGGACATGGCTTCTGTAGGTGAGCAATTGGTAGGCAAACGCATCCTTATCACCGGGTCTGCCGGCAGTATAGGCATGGAGATTGTTCGTCAGGTGGCTCAGTTCAAGCCGGCATCGATGATGCTGATAGATCAGGCAGAAACGCCGCAACCCGACGTGCGCCTTATGATGAAAAAAGATTATCCGGAGGTGCCATGTCAGGTAGTGGTGACCAGTATCAGCCGCCGCACTCGTATGGAACATATTTTCTCTACGTTCCGTCCCGAATACGTGTTCCATGCTGCCGCATACAAACATGTGCCGATGATGGAGGATAACCCCAGTGAGGCGGTTCTGAACAACGTGTATGGTACGAAGGTGATTGCCGACCTCAGTGTGAAGTATGGTGTAAAGAAATTTGTGATGATTTCAACTGACAAAGCAGTTAACCCGACGAATGTAATGGGTTGCAGCAAGCGTATATGCGAAATCTATGTTCAGAGTCTTGACCGCAAACTGAAGTTGGAAGCCATGGAGAATTGGAAAGAGGGTGAACATGCCGCAGACTATACGCAGTTCGTCACCACTCGTTTCGGTAATGTGCTCGGATCCAATGGTTCGGTTATTCCGCTCTTCAAGGAGCAAATCAAGAGGGGTGGTCCGGTGACAGTTACCGATGAGCGCATTGTCCGTTACTTCATGCTTATCCCCGAGGCGTGCAAACTGGTGTTGGAAGCCGGAACGAAAGGAAATGGCGGCGAAATATTCGTTTTCGATATGGGACAGCCCGTTCGCATTGCCGATTTGGCAAAACGTATGATAGCGCTGTCTAACGCCAAGAACGTAAGAATAGAGTACACGGGCTTGCGCGAAGGCGAGAAATTGTACGAGGAAGTGCTTAACGAGTTGGAGGGAACCAAGCCTACGTTCCATGAGAAGATTCGTATTGCACAAGTTCGCGAGTACGACTACGCCGAGGTGGAGAAAGATATCAACGAGCTGGTGGAAATCTCCAAGCAATACGACAACATGGCTACGGTGCGTAAGATGAAAGACATCGTGCCGGAGTACAAATCAAACAATAGTGTATATGAAGTCCTTGACGGACCGAAACAGGAAAAAGCGGCAAGTAAAAAGTAAGGCGTAACCTTATTCTAAAGTAAGAGTTTATAGTAAGGCGCGACTATATAAATAAGGACTATAACTTGCACATAGACAAGTACACATAATACCAAGGTATATATAAAATAAGGACTCCTTCTGCGGGAGTCCTCATTTTTTTTCTAAAACGACAAGGCCATTTGATTTTAGACAAGTCAGTTTTATCGCTCCATAGACAGGTTATTTTTCGAAAAGACAGGTTATTAGAGGTTATTTTACAAACGGTTTCAAGTCTTTGGCGGCATCGGCAGCGGTGATACGTTTGCCTCCATTGTCCAAATCAATAAGGATATAGCGGTCATGCCCCATGCCCAGTTCTTTCATGTAAGACAGTTGTCGGAGCCCATGGCGCGTCTCGATACGTTCAATCATGGCGTGATTCTCTTCTTTGGTCATGGCGTAGAGTATATCCACGCATGCCTGATCTACGGCAAGAATATCCGTGGAAGAGAGGATTCCAACATTAGGCGTAACAACAGGTGCAGCAGCCACACCTTCACAATCGCATGAAACGGACATGTTCCGCATTACGTTCACGTATGAGATATGGTCTGCAAAATGGTCAATAGTGGCTTTGGTCGATTCGCTGATACGTTCCATCAGTTCCTCTTCGCTGATATCCCAGCGGTTGGGTTTGCCGGTACGGGTATGAATCCACATCTTACCAACCCTGCCGTCAGCACACCCAATGCCGATATTCTTGTTTGAGCCGCCGAAACCACCCATGGTGTGTCCTTTGAAGTGAGTAAGGATCAGCAGCGAATTGTAGTTGAGCATATGGCTCCCGACAGACATTTTATCGAACCACTTGCCGCCCTTTACGGGTAGCGTGACCGTGTCTTCCTCGTCCATGATATCCACGGGGCAGAAGGTCCATCCATTCACAGCGATAGTCTTGCGGTGTTGCTCGGTAGTGAAACGGTCTCCCTCGTAGTAGGTGTTGGTTTCAACAATGGTAGCGTCCGGCAGGTCTTTTTCGACGAGTTTTTTCACCCATTCTGCGGGGATGATGTTGGGACCGTGGGGTTCTCCGGTGTGTAATTTGATGCCCACTTTGCCTGTGATGGGCGCACTCACTTTCTCGTAGGCAGCAATCAATCCTTCCGGCGAGAGGTTGCGTGTGAAATAGACCACGGCTTCATCGCCTGTTCTGTCGGCATAAGGTACGTACTTGTTGCCGTCTTTACCTGCTACCGGCTTTTCACCATTGGCAGTAGCGGCATTCTTGCCACAAGAACAAAGAAGAGAAGAACCTACTAACATAATCAAACTGATTTTTAGAATGTGATTCATATGTGTGTTTTTATTTACCCAGCACGAGGGTAAACTTGAGTCCCACCTGGAAATGCTGCAGCAATATTCCGTGAGATGCCGGAAGCGAGTAGAAATGTGTCAACTCGTAGGTGGAATAGTCGGCAGGATTTCCAACCTTAGTCGAAACAGGAACGGGGTCAGATGGTAGCGGAACCCGTGCAAAATTCATAGGGTAGAAGCCCCAATCAGCAAAGAATGCCAAACGTGATTGCACAATGTCGCTACGTTCCTGCCCCAGGTTGAATCCAAACTCGGCACTGGCGCGTGGATCAAGGTCGAAGATAACGTTGTATTGTCCTTCGCGGATGACAGGAGCCATTATTGGTGCGTCAGTTACGGGTTGAGAAGAGGCGGGAGACACTTTGTAGGGCGAGCACGCCGATGTTTGTTTGCCCAAGATGTCGAATCCCAGTTTGACGCCAAAGAGGTAATAGACGGCTTTGAAATTCTTACCAAACAGGATGGGTACCTCTATTCCGGCAGAAAGTGCCCTGTCGTAACGGTCAGGAGCTGGCTGGTCAGCGATGTTCACGCGCCGGTCCAACCAATAGAACCCGGCACCCGTCTGCATCAGGAAAGACCGATGCTGGAACTCGTACATCACACCTGCAGCAGCACCAAAGCCCAATCCCATTGAAGTACTGTAATCGCTCATCTTCAAAGGCATACCGGCATACGCTCCTTGCAGGTAGATGGCGGCACGATGATGATTGATACTATCCTCTGCCATTGCCTCCAGTTCGTCGTCTATGCTGTCCAACTCATTGGTCAAACTATCCATGGCGGCTGTATGGCTTTGCGTCAGTTCACCATTCTGCATGACGTATTGTGGAACGCTGTGGATAGTATCTATCGAGACGGAGGCTTCCAGTTCGCATGGACTGAGGTAAGTATATTCCTGTCCAACTATGGCAGCATGGAAGCGGTCTGTCGGAGCGGATAATGTAAGGACGGAACCCGCCTTGCGATTGCCCAAATCCACAACGACATATGCCCATTCGCTACTGCCGGAGACCAGATAAGAATTATCCATCTTGAGCACTTTGCCGTCCAGAACAAAACCGGTCAACTTGTCTGCGGGAGTGATGATGAACAATAACGGCTTGACCATGCGTTGGGAAAACGTGTAGTGTTGCTCCGTTTGTGCTTCACAGCTGAGTGAGGGCAAGACGGTGGTGACGTACGCCTCACCAAACGATGTGGTGTGCTCTACATGAATGGGCTCATCCGCCTTGATGTACAATGACCGGGTCCGAGTGCCATCAGGGGTGCACCATTGGTCTGCATTGATGCGAAAGCGCTCGCCACGCATCAGGACCAATTCGCGCCCGTTGCTCAGCGTGACATGCGTCGGCTCAAACAAGGCGGTAATGACGCAGTGCTCGCCCGCTTTGTAGTTGCTAATGGCAACAAACTCAGTCCCATATGAGTCTATGGTCTCGGCTTGGACTGCTGGTATTACTGTGCTGAATGTCAGCCAACAGAGGCACAATATTATATTTTTTCTTATCTGTTTCATTTCCGTTTCGTTTTTTGAGGGTACAAAGTTACTACTTTTTTTTGACATTTGCAAGTTTTTTGCAAGAAAAGTAAAAAAAATCACAAAAAAATTTAATAATTAGGAGTTCAGACAACGCTACATTTGCATTGCACAATTTTGCTCACGCTTCGGAAACCCTTCGGAGACCTTTCGGAGGTGGTAGTAATGTCTGCACTCCTGAATTTCTTTCCTGCGCAAAAGCTACGGACGATCACTCCGTGTGCGTTTGCGAGTGCAAAGGTACGTTAATGAAACGGGGTTTTGCAAATTTTTTGGCAAGAAAATGCAAAAAACTTT
>CAMOMF010000099.1 GCA_946619625.1 uncultured Bacteroidales bacterium | reverse complement strand
TATGAGTTCGCCGGATGGTACCGCGACGGACAACTGGAGTCCATGACCAATCCCGTCAACTTGACTATGCGCAAAGAGGACATCACCCTCACCGCCCATTTCCGTTTCAACCCCGTTTCACCCGTTGACCCGGGCGTCAACTACCTCAATATAGAGACCGGAGAGATGATCATTGACCATTTCACGCCCGGGCATCTGGTGGACGCCGTACGCGCGCTGACGGAGAACTACGAGCGTATATTGTACCTGACGGTAGTGGGCGAGATGAACTCGTCCGACTATAATTTCATCCGCAACTGCATCCATATCCGGACCGCTGATTTCAGCCGCACGACCGGGTACAAGAACACCTCCGCATGGTCGTTCTCGGGTTTGACGGAACTGCAGACGGTGATGCTGCCGGCGTCCATTGAGACTATGGGCAATCAGGCATTCTACGACTGTACGGGCTTGAGCGAAATAGTCCTTTATGCCTCCGTTCCGCCTACCGCGACCCGTCAGTCGGACCTGTTCACGAACGTGCCGGAGGGGCTGATCGTCCGCGTGCCCGCTGAGGCGCTGCCCCTCTATCAAGCCAGCGCCTTGTGGAGCCGGTTCAGCCTCATGCCCATGGATATGAAAACACTGACCGTGAATCTGCCCGGCTTGGACATAGATCTCTATCGGGATATGTTCCTCGAACTGCTGGACACCAAAAGCGGCCAGTTGCGCCGGTACGTGGTGACCCAACGCAGTATGTACGCCTTCTCCGGCGTGTTCAACGGCACCATTTACCAACTCACGCTGCGCAATGCACAGGGTGTCATTTTCGGACAGGAGATGGTGGAGTTCACGGGCAATGATATGAATGTCTCCTTCGCTTCGCTGCTCCGTCCCGCCAGAGTGGAAGCGCAGGTCAAAGACAAGGACGGCAACGACGTCACCGACCAAACCACCTTGACATGGTACGACGTGGAGGGCAACTACCTGAGCAAAGGCGTGTCCCTTGCCGGGCTGGTGGAAAAAGAGGTGGTGATGCTGCAAATAGGACTGGACGACCGACTCGGACGGGTCTATTGGGAGCCGTCGGAGCAGCAGCAGGTCTATCTGCACTCGGGCAACAACATCGCCGAAGTGGCGCTGCAAGCCGTGCCAACCAAACTATTCTCCGGCACGGTCACCGACCAGACCGGTGTGGCGCTGGCGAACCCGACTGTCGTCGTGAACCAGCAACTCAACGGCAAATACACTTTCTCCACGACCATAGCATCCGACGGGAAAGGCGTTTTCTCCGGCGAGATACCCGACCTACCGTACGAGGTGACCGTTTCGGCGAACTACTACCAGCGGCGCACCCTTACCGACGAGACCATGCCCGCGGACGGCAAGATAGCACTCAGCCGACTGAAGGGAACCTATATCTATTTGACTCTTCCTCCTTCCACTTCGACGGACGGCAAGAGCAATCTGCTCTATACCCTGTATGATATCACGCAGGACCGCGCGATAGAGGATTTCGAGGAATACGACGACTGTCTGATGCTGGCTGAGCGTCTGCCCGCCGGCGACCAGGTGCGCGTGACTGCTGTCAGCAAGAGCGGTGCCTGCAATCCCGCTTCGGCTGTTTGCACGGTGGGCGAAGACGGTGCCAAGGCATCCGTCACCCTGCCGCTTGTCAAGTTCGGCGGCATCCATGTCGAGTACAGCGCTTCGGCTAACGAAGCGTCCGTGGCAATGCTCTATGACAGCGACGGCAAGTTCGTTCAGAAACAGGATTTTCACGCCAAAGAGGCTGTGTTCAGCTCCCTGCCGGATGGCACTTATACGCTCGTTGTCATGGGATCCTATGCACCGCTGAACCAACTGGAGACGCTGGCGCAGCTGACCCAGGCGGGGATGCAACTCAATACAGACTACGTCCAGCAGAGCGTCACCGTACAAAGCGGCGTGACGAGTACGGCGGCTTTCGCGTCCGTTCCCGTACTGGACGAGACGAAATTCAACTACACCGGCACCGCCGCCACCTTCCGCGTCAATCAGCATGTGGTCGTAGTGGGCAATTATGTCACCTTGACGGGCGACATAGGCTTCAAACCGGAGTACCAATCGGCGTCCAACGTACGGTTGGTGGTGGAACTGCCCGAGGAATGTCGGTTTGTGGACAACTCGGTCATGGTCGGCTCTTCGGTGGCGCCATATACGGTCGCCGGACGGCAACTGACCGTCGAAATGCCGTCGAACAGCGGGCAGGTGCGTTTCTGCGCTTTCCCGGTTCAGGAAGGCGAATACGTCATGAACGCTTTTGTGCATTTTGACCTGAACGGCGTGCCTCGTATGCAGCCGCTCGGAGCCGCTGTGTTCGAGGCGGAGGCACTGTCTATCAACGTGCCCGAGATGAGCGCCCGCAGAGAGATAACGGTCAGCGGAAGCGCCATGCCCCGCTCCCATGTGGTCATCTATGACAACAAGAGCACTGCCGGTGTCGCTGACGCCGCCGCCAACGGCCAGTGGCAGACAACGATCGAACTGTAT
>CAMOMF010000098.1 GCA_946619625.1 uncultured Bacteroidales bacterium | reverse complement strand
TCAAATTCGCGCACAATCGCGATTCGTTCTTCTGGTGAGAACCAATAACCTTTTCTCTGATACATAATGTAGACTTTTTAGTATTTCTAAATGTGTCTACTTTTTTCAGGATAAGACAGTGTAGACCTATGTAACGGGGTGGAGATGGGACGGAGACATTAATATAATACGCGGGCGCGCGAATAAGGAGAAAGAGAGGAGGAGATGAAAACAGGAGAAGAATTGCTACAGCGAAAGCATATTTGTGAGGCGTTGATGCGGGACGAGTCGGCTTTATCCTACGTATATCTTACGTATATCCTACGTGTATCTTACGTGTATCTTACGTATATCCTACGTGTTTCGAACGTGTATCTATAGCGGGGAGATGAGGGGAGATGCGGGGAGAATAGCAGGGAGAACAAGAGGGGGAAAGGAAACGGGGAGATGACGGAATGACGGAATGGCGGGATGGCGGGATTCCGGGATGGCGGGATTCCGGGATGGCGCGCGGCTCTGCCGATTGTCCGCAGCGTAGCGCAAGAAAGTAGGGGGAGAGTTGCAACGATGGCGAGATGTATAAGATGGCGCATGAAATGTATTAAATGTGGCGCGAGAAGGAGGGTAAATGCGGGGCGAGGAAAAATTTGTTTGCACTTTTTTCACTATTTTCTTGCATATGTCAGAAAAAAGTAGTAACTTTGCACCCAAATTTGCAAATTTGAGGAAATAATGATAAAAATTACGTTTCCGGATGGAAGCATCCGAGAGTATGAGGCCGGTGTGACCGGCTTAGAGATAGCCAAGTCCATTTCAGAACGCTTGGCACAGGACGTGTTATCAGTTGGCGTAAACGGCGAGACTCGGGACTTGAGTGCACCGATAGAGTCGGACGCAAAAGTTCAGTTGTACAAATGGGAAGACGAGGAGGGCAAGCATGCCTTTTGGCACACCTCGTCGCACTTGTTGGCGGAAGCCCTACAGGCATTGTATCCGGGTATCCAGTTCGGCATAGGTCCCGCCATAGAGAACGGTTTCTACTATGACGTATATCCGGCTGAAGGACAGGTGATTAAAGAGTCGGATTTTCCCGAGATAGAGAAAAAGATGATGGAACTGCTTCAGGCGAAATCGGAGATGGTTCGCAAGCAGATCAGCAAAGCCGATGCGTTGAAATGGTTCGGTGAGCGCGGACAGGAGTTCAAGTGCGAGTTGATCAGTGAGTTGGAAGACGGACATATCAGCACCTATACACAGGGTAATTTCACTGATTTGTGCCGCGGTCCGCACTTGCTGTCAACGGCTCCGATTAAGGCAGTGAAAGTGCTGAGTTGCGCTGCAGCGTATTGGCGCGGAGATGCGAGCCGTCCGATGATGACGCGCGTGTATGCCATCACGTTCCCGAAGAAAAAGATGCTGGATGAATACCTGTTGATGCTGGAGGAGGCGAAGAAACGTGACCACCGCAAGATAGGTAAAGAGATGGAGTTGTTCATGTTCTCGGAGCGTGTAGGCAAAGGTTTGCCTATCTGGCTGCCGAAAGGGACGGACCTGCGTCTGCGCTTGCAAGACATGCTTCGCCGCATACAGAAGCAGTATGGTTATCAGGAGGTTATCACTCCGCATATCGGCAGCAAACAGTTGTATGTCACATCGGGTCACTGGGATCATTACGGCAAGGACAGTTTCCAACCCATCCACACGCCAGAGGAGGACGAAGAGTACATGCTGAAACCGATGAACTGCCCTCACCACTGCGAGATATATGCAAGCAAACCGCGTTCGTACCGTGACCTGCCTTTCCGCTGCGCAGAGTTCGGCACGGTGTATCGTTACGAGCAGAGCGGTGAACTTCACGGCTTGACCCGTGTGCGCTCGTTTACCCAGGATGACGCACATATCTTCTGCCGTCCTGACCAGGTGAAAGATGAGTTTATCAAGGTAATGGACATCATCCAGCGCGTGTTTGCGACGTTCCATTTTACGGATGAGAACGTGGAAGTGCAGATCTCGCTGCGCGACCCGAACAACCACGAGAAATACATCGGTTCTGACGAGGATTGGGCAACGGCAGAGAACGCTATCATCGAGGCATGCCAAGAGAAGGGCATGAAAGCGAGAATGGAGACAGGTGAGGCTGCGTTCTATGGTCCGAAGTTGGATTTCATGGTGAAAGATGCCATCGGAAGGCGCTGGCAGTTGGGTACCATTCAGGTTGATTATCAGTTACCTCAACGTTTTGAGCTGGAATATGTGGGTGAGGATAACCAGAAACACCGTCCGGTTATGATTCACCGCGCTCCGTTCGGTTCGATGGAACGCTTTGTGGCAGTGCTGATAGAACATACAGCAGGTCGTTTCCCGCTGTGGCTGACTCCGGAACAAGTAGCGGTTCTGCCCGTATCGGAGAAGAGCAACGACTACGCATGGGAAGTATCGAAACTGCTCGACCAGCGCGGTGTCCGCACCATTGTAGATGACAGAAATGAGAAGATCGGGCGCAAGATACGCGACAACGAATTGAAGCACATACCTTTCATGCTGATTGTAGGCGAGAAGGAAGCGGAGCAGCACTTGGTAAGTGTTCGTCAGCAAGGCGCAGAAGACAAGGGACAGATGAGTCCTGAGGCTTTTGCAGAGATGATTAACGGCCTTGTGGCAGAACAGATGATGCACTGCTGATCAGGAGTGCAGGAGTGCAGGAGTGCAGGAGTTCAGACAAATGTACAAACTGCTGAGTGCAGGAGTGCAGGAGTTGCAGACAACAGCGAAGCAGATCGTCCGTTGCGAAGCGCAGGAAAAGAAATTTACAGACTGCTGAGAGGGAGCAAAAGGAGTTTATCTAAGCTGCGCTCTGAACGATTGGCATCGTAGTACGAAAAAGAAGCGGAAAGTTGAAAATACTTTGTGCAGAAATAGAAATCGACGGCAACCTCATGAAAGGGGTTGTCGTTGATGTATCAGAGGAGGGGGCAGTGCGGAGCGTTATCCCGCTAAGCACCCTACCCTGCGAGCCCGCCAATACTATATACTTCGGCGGGAAAGCGAGAATCGTAGAGATGACCCTCCAAACCTTCCCAGAAGGGGAGATTTATGGCGAGAAGGTTTTTAAGAGCGGCGGAACTCGGCGAGGATGATGGCAGTAGCGATACTGACATTGAGCGACTCGGACGTTTCGGCGCCTGTGGGATAAGGAGGGATGAAAAGCGGGTGCGTGACAAGGGGACGAAGTGCGGAAGAAATGCCATTACCCTCGTTTCCCATAATGATGATACCGTGATGTTTTTGGGGCAGAGCGTTTTTTGCGTATAGGTTACGACCATCAAGAAGAGTGCCGTAAATAGGGATGAACGAAGGGTTAGAGAGGTTAGAGAGGTTAGAGAGGTGCGAGAGGTCAGCGAGGAGGTCGGTGTAATGTACATGTACGCGAGCGAGGGCACCCATTGTAGCCTGAACCACTTTGGGGCTCCAACAATCCGCCGTTTCGTGACTGCATACAATATGGTGAACGCCAAACCAATCGGCGGTACGAATGATGGTGCCGAGATTGCCCGGGTCCTGTACTCCATCGAGCATGAGAACGAGTTCTTTTTCCGCCAGTTCGGGCAGGTTGAGGGGCATGGGTTCGGGTTGGCGGAAAACAGCAACAACCCCCTGCGGTGTCCGCAAGGAAGACATCTGTTCGAGTTCGAGTGAAGTGGCGTTGGTAGCATCTGCACGGAGTACCAAGCGGAAAGTCTTCATGAGTTCGCTGACACATTTTTCGCCTTCGGCGACAAAGAGTCCCAGTTGGTCGCGCTCCTTTTTTCGCGCAAGAGAACGGACTAATTTGACCTGATTTTTCGTAATTTTTTCCATATTCATCAAAAAAACGCTGCAAAGTTACACAAAAATTTGCATATATGCAAAAAAAAGTGTATCTTTGCACACTTTATTATTATGCGGGAGTGTGCACATATAGTATTTTTTGCGTGTTTTATGGTGCTGATAGCGTCATGTAACACGTTAAAATTTGTTCCGGAGGACAAAATGCTCCTGAACAAAGTGAGTGTACAAGTATTAGACCGCAAGGAGGTGAAGACGGACAACCTGAAGAGGTATGTTCAGCAGAAACAGAACTCGGAGATTTTCGGTTTCTGGAAATTGCAGTTGCATGTGTATGATTTGGCAGGCAAGGATTCGACCAAATGGATTAACCGCACGCTGAAGAAGATGGGTGAGGCGCCTGAGGTGTTTGACCCGTTTGCTGCGGACAACAGCGTTCAGTACTTGACGCGCGCCATGCAGAACATGGGATATTTCAACGCCTTGGTGGACACCACTATGATAGTGAAGAACCGCAAACTGAACCTGACATACAACGTAACAGGAAGGGAGCCGTACATACTTCAGTCGTATGATGTGCATTTGTGGCAAAGTGACCTGAAGAAGATTGCCACGTCGGGTGACCGTCTGCCAAAAGAGGGAGAACAGTACAACGCCAATACACTGGATGAAGAGCGTGCACGAATCACTACCGCCATGCGAAGGAACGGTTACTACTATTTTGAGAAAGACCTACTTTTCTACGAGGCGGACTCCGCCTACGGCAACCATACGGTGAGTGTGCAATTGCGGCTGAGAGAATATGACACAGAGAATGCGGACAGTCTGTGGAGCATTGTTTTCCGTCAGTTTATAGTGGAGCACGTGAACTTCTATACCGACTTTTTGCCCTCAGCGGATCAAAAGCCTGACCAGCCTATTTACACAGAAGACGAGGGGGGCTACCGGTTCTCATATGTGGGCAACCGGCTAATCCGTAACAGCACGTTGGAACGGATGTGCAAGATTATCCCCGGCAAGAAATATGACCAAGAGATGGTAGAGCGTACCTACTCGGAGTTGACGGGATTGGGTCCTATCAAATACACAGACATCTCATTTGAACAGACAGGAGCGAACACACTGGACTGCAATATAGTAATCAGTCGTTCGAAGCTGAACAGCGTGAGTGTGGAGGCGGAAGGAACGTTCTCGGCAGGCGACTGGGGGATAGCCGGCGGTGCAGGATACACGAACAAGAATTTGTTCCGCGGCGCAGAGGAACTGCACATCAACGGCAATGTGGCGTACGAATGGCGCAACCGTTCGAGTGATATTTTCGAGGTGAAGACAGAAGCCTCACTGGCGTTTCCCAAAGCGCCGAAAGTGTCGGTAAGTTACCAGTTCCAGAACCGTCCGGACGAGTTCACCAGAACCATAGCAACAGCGGGTGTGGCATACAATCTGCGTCCTCACCAAAGCAAATGGCAACACAACTTCAGTTTAGTGAATATCAGTTATGTATATTTGCCATGGATTAGTGACTCGTTCAGGAGTTATTTTCTAAACAAGAACAACGCACTTCGTCATTCGTTTGAGGACCACCTGATATTAGGTTTGGGTTATTCGGGTTCGTATTCATCGTTCAACAAAAACCAGCCGCTTCGGTCGTACGTGACCATGACGTATAATGTAGAAACGGCAGGCAACACTCTGCAGGGGATAATGAAACTGGCAGGTGTCAAGCCTGACGAAGATTCCTACTACCAATTATTCAAAGTACGTTTTGCACAGTATGCGAAAGGGGACTTCTCGTTGTCGTGGCACAATATCATCAACGAGAGACACCGCATCGTATATCATGCAGCCTTCGGGGTAGCGGTGCCCTACGGCAATGCCGATGTCATGCCTTTTGAGAAACGGTACTTTGCAGGCGGTGCCAACTCCGTTCGCGGATGGTCTATCCGTTCCTTGGGTCCGGGTGCGTATCATGCGACGGACAACCGCGACTACAACAACCAAGTGGGTGATATCAAGATGGAAATGAGTCTGGAATACAGGTGGAAAGTGTGGTCCATCTTCGAGTTAGCCGCCTTTACCGATGCCGGCAATATATGGACAATCCGGGACTACGATTCGCAGCCTCACGGTGCTATCAGCAAAGATTTCTACAAAGAGATTGCTTGGAGTTACGGTGCGGGCATACGTTTGGATTTCTCGTTCTTTGTGTTCCGTGTGGACTTTGGCGTAAAACTATACGACCCGAGCCGAATCTATTTTGACTCGAAGCCATGGCGAACGGCAAAGAATGGCATCAACTGGAAGGACGATGTGGCGGTGCACTTTGCAATCGGGTATCCGTTTTAGGAGGGAAGGAGTAACAGGAGTTCAGGAGTGCAGGAGTGCAGGAGTGCAGACAAATGTGCAGGAGTGCAGGAGTGCAGGAGTGCAGACAAATGTAATGAGAAGTAACAGGCAAATGTATTAAGAGATGTTGAGACCATATATGATATCAGGAATTATGGAGGCGGGATGCGACGAAGCGGGTCGCGGTCCGCTGGCGGGCAGCGTGTTTGCCGCCGCCGTAATTCTGCCTGCCGATTTCAGCAACGAAATACTGAACGACTCGAAGCAATTGACCGACCATCAACGCCGCGCCCTGCGTCCGATAATAGAAAAAGAGTCGGTGTCATGGGGGGTGGCGGAAGTGACGGCAGAAGAGATAGACCATATGAATATACTGAACGCATCCATCCTTGCCATGCAGCGCGCACTGGATAAACTGACTGTCCGTCCGCAACATATACTGATAGACGGTAACCGCTGGAAACCATACATTCCGGAAGGAGAGGTGATGGCGATAGCGGCAGACACGGTGGTACACGGCGATGCCACGTACATGTCGATTGCGGCTGCAAGTATCCTTGCCAAAACGTATCGTGACGATTATATGCTGCGCCTGCACGAAGAATATCCAGACTACGGCTGGGACAATAACAAGGGGTATCCGACAGCAGCGCACTATGCCGCATTAAAACAGTACGGCCCTACCCCATACCACAGAAAAACCTTTAATTTATTGCATCCATGAGAGACTTTACAACGGAGAAATACAAACAATTATTGAACACACTTCGCATAGCCGGATACCGCTTCAGTACACTTGAAGATTTCGCAAACGGTGAGACTGCCGGAAAAGTGTGCATATTGAGACACGATGTAGATGCACGTCCCGAAGCGGCAACTATCATCGCAGAATTGGAGCAGTCAATGGGCATCCGCGCATCATACTATTTCCGTGCGGTGCTGCCCAGCAATCGTCCCGACTGCATTCAGCGAGTGGTGAAAGCCGGTCATGAATTGGGGTATCATTACGAAGATTTGGCATTAGCGAAGGGAGACTGCGAAGAAGCATGGGAGCATTTCCAACAGAAGTTGGTGTATTTCAGGCAGTTCTACCCTGTCAAAACGATATGTGCCCATGGTTCCCCGCGCTCGGCATATGACAACCGCGACCTGTGGGACTACTTCGACTATAAGAGTTTGGGAGTGATTTGCGAGCCCTACTTGGATGTGGATTTCCGTGAAACCTTGTACCTGACGGACACGGGTAGAAGATGGGACGGATACAAGTTTGCCATTCGGGATAAAATACCCTACTCGCAGGAGAGTTGGAAAGAGCGTGGATTGGTTTTCCACACGACGAATGACATCATTCAAGCGGCACAATCGGGACGCCTACCGGAACACATACTGCTTTCCACTCATCCTCAACGCTGGTCGAACACGTACTCACGCTGGTTCTGGGAATATTGTTCGCAGGAAGTAAAGAACCAGATGAAGCGGGCGATGATTGGCGTACGAGGAGTATAAGAGAAGGGTATGGAGAAGGTAAGGAGAGGGTAAGGAGGCCGTAAGCAAAATGTTTAACAATTTTTGCTGAAAGAGTTGGTCTTTTTCATTGGATAACATTTTTTAGAAGTACCCTAAAAAAGAAAAATGAAGAAATATTGCATTTTTCTTGCTCATGTCAAAAAAAAGTATTAACTTTGCAGTCCAAAACAAAACGGTGGCACAACATTGGAGGCAGACGCACACCGCAACGCTATCCAACAATAAGAAAAAACAGAAATAATACAGATATGAAACAGTTTTTGAAATTTACACTTGCCGTCATTTGCGGTTTGTTCCTGTGGGGAATAATCAAGTTATTTATTTTCTTTGGGATGCTGGGCAGTTTGTCAGCGATAACAAGTCCAACGACGGTGGTCAAGCCTCATTCGGTGTATGAGTTGGAGTTGCGCGGTAGTATCGTAGATTATCAGGACGAGAACGACCGTATGCGCTCGGCACTTATGTCCGCCATGGAGAATGAGCAATACACCGTATTTGGACTGAATGAAATTCTTGCCAATATCCGCGAGGCGAAAGAAAATCCGAAGATAGACGGAATCTACCTGCATGGCGGTTCGATGCAGATGGGTTATGCCACAGCACAAGCCCTGCGCGAGGCATTGTTGGATTTCCGTGAAAGCGGCAAATTTGTAATTGCCTACGCCGACAATTACGGTCAAGCCAACTACTACGTAGCAACGGCAGCCGACAGTGTGTTTGTGAACGAGATTGGTTCGCTGACTTGGAGCGGTTTGGGCGTAAACATAGAGTTTTTCACCAAACTGCTTGAAAAAGTGGGCGTAGAGATGCAAGTAGTGAAAGTGGGTACATACAAATCGGCAGTAGAGCCCTACATGCTGACAAAGATGTCGGAGCC
>CAMOMF010000097.1 GCA_946619625.1 uncultured Bacteroidales bacterium | reverse complement strand
CTCAACGTGCTTGGTGATATTCTCCAGGACGACGATGGCATCGTCCACGACCATACCGATAGCGATATTGAGCGAGCAGAGAGAGATCATGTTCAGGGATGAGTCCGCCACCATCAGGTAGATGAACGCCACCACCAGGGAGATAGGAATGGTAAGTCCTACGATAAGTGCTGCCCTCCACCGTCCGAGGAAGAAGAGCACGACAAGCACCACAAAGAGGAGTGCGTACATGATAGACTCTTCGAGGGAGTCGATGGTGTTCTGTATGGTCTCGGACTGGTCGTAGATGACGCGGATCTCGACGTCAGCAGGCAGGTTTTTCTTGATACGCTCAATCTCTTTTCGCACATCGCGACAAATCTGCACGGTGTTGCCACCGGTACGCTTGGCGACCATCAGTCGTGCGCACTCCATGCCGTCGGTTTTCTCGTCGAGCGACAGTTCCTTGATAGTATCCTTGACCTGCGCAATGTCACGCACAAAGACCTGACGGCCGTCGCGTGTGGTGGTGACTACGATATTGTTGATTTCCGCCGACTCGGCATACTCGGAGCGAACCTCCATCTGGTACTGTTCTTTTTCCAGTTTGACCGTACCTGAGGACATGTTGAGGTTGTTGGTGGTAATCATGTTTCCCACGTTCTCCACCGTCAGTCCGTAGGCATCCAGCTTGGCTTGATCGAGATAGATATAGACATACCGTTCCGGCTCACCTGAGACGGTGAGGTTACCGATACCGTCCACCCGGTTGAGTTGCGGGATAATCTCATCGTCGAGCAACTTGTCCAGCGAGGGGTAGGATTCCTTGGCGGTCACCGCATACTGGATGACCGGCATCATGGAGGTGGACAGTTTGATGATGATGGGGTTGGAACATCCGTCTGGGAGGTTGTCCTTGACGAGGTCCACGTAGGTACGAACATCGTTGAGGACTTCGTCCAGGTTGGTACCCCACTCGAACTTCATCGTCACCATGGAGATGTTGTCCTTACTCTGTGACGTCAGTTCCTTGAGGTGGTCCACGGAGTTGAGACTGTTCTCCATAATCTTGGTGACGTTGGTTTCAATCTCACTGCCGGAAGCGCCGCCATAGGTAGTCATTACCGTGATGTAAGGCGGATCCATCTCGGGGAACTGGTCAATAGGCAACTGTGTGTAACTGAACAGACCTATCACTATCACTGCCACGAAGATAAGCGCCGTAGTGATAGGTTTGGTGACCGCTGTTTTGTATATAGCCATGGATTTTACAATTTAGTTGTTGACTGTAATTTTGACACCGTCAATGAGGCGGGATTCGCCCTTGGTGACCATCTGTACTCCGTCCACAATCTCAGGCGAGATGATTTCGACATCGTCGCCGAACCGCTGCCCCATCTCGACATCCACACGTTTGGCATAACCGTTGTCGTTGATAAAGACGTAACGGTTGTTGGCGCCAATCAGTTTGAGCACGGTGCTATAGGGGGCAGTGATAACAT
Source organism: uncultured Bacteroidales bacterium (assembly GCA_946619625.1). Lineage (GTDB taxonomy): Bacteria > Bacteroidota > Bacteroidia > Bacteroidales > Paludibacteraceae > Colicola. The sequence continues at coordinate 1,282 of CAMOMF010000097.1, read as the reverse complement.
TCTCTTTGCCCAAGCCCAGTGTAGCAGTAATATACATACCCGGGCGGAGCAGCCCGTCGGCATTGGGCACCACCACCTTGACCTGGAAAGTATGGCTGCTGGCATCAATGGTAGGATAGACCACCTCGATATAGGCGGGGAAGCGCTTATCCGGATAGACTGAGGAGGTAAGCGTGAGGCTCATGCCTTTCTTAACCTGCGGGATGTAGGATTCGGGGATGGCGATAAGCGTTTTCAGTTTGTCCACCTGCTTAAGTACCACGATAGGCTGTCCGCTGTAGAGTTCGCCGTCCTCGTAGTTCTTGGCGGATATAACGCCGCTAACAGTAGCCCGCACAGAGGTGTTGGTGGTCAGGAAATCGAGGTTCTCCTTGGTTTGGTCAAGGGAGAGTTTCATCTGGTCGTAGTTCTGCTGGCTGACCGACCCGGACTTGATGAGTCCCTCCATACGGGTCATCTCGGTCTGCAGGTTGTTGTACGTCAGTTTGGCGGTCCGGTACTGCTGCTGGTCCATGCGGACGAGTGAGTCGCCTTTGCGTACGCGGTCGCCCACCTCAACGTAGATATGCTCAATCTTGCCGGTCAGGCTGGGCGACACATTGACGGTCTGGTACCCCTCCAAGTTGCCGGAGATGGTTATCTCACGCTGTATCTCATGGGGATGCAGGGTAGTCAGTTCAACCAATTCGGTGCGCTCTTCGGTCTCGACCTGCGAGTTCTGTTCTTGCGCTTTCTGGCTGCAGCCCGTGAGCGCCACGAGGGCTGCGAAAGCATATATTAGTTGTTTCATAATCGTAATTAGTTTCCGCGCGTTATTTATTATTGAGGAATTTATCCAGTTCGACCTGCGCATTGACCAGGCTCATCACCGCCTGTACGTAGGTGGACTGTGCCGAAATCATGTCGTTGCTGGCATTGACCAGTTCCAGGTTGCTGGCGGTGCCATACTTGAACTTGTTGGTGGTGGAGCCAAAGACACGTCCCGCCACCTCGAGGTTCTCCTTCTCGTTGAGATAGGTCTCGAAGGCGTTCTGCAGATTATAGCGCAGTTGTTTGTTCTGGATATAGAGGTTGTCCGTTGTTTCCTCGAAGGTGTTTTTCGCCTCCTCGTAGGCAATCTTTTTCTCCACGACACCCGCCGCCCGCTTGCCGGATGACCAGATAGGCATCTTCAGGCTGAGCGTTACGAGGTTAGGCGGCGTCATACGGAAACCGCCATCACCCAAGTAGTGCTGGTAGGTATATTGGTATGCCACACTGACCGTCGGGCCGTACGCCCATG
>CAMOMF010000096.1 GCA_946619625.1 uncultured Bacteroidales bacterium | reverse complement strand
TCCTGCACGCGCAGCGAACGTCTGAGCCTGCGAGTAAAGAACTCCTGTAACTCCTAAAAAAACATGTCCATCCCCTCTACTAAATATATTGACAAAACGTTCTGGGCGATATTCCTTATCCTCATTTTCGTTGCCACAGTGGCACTGGCAAGTGCCTCCAGTACGCTGGTTTACAGCAGCGACAGCACGCTGGGGCCGCTCATGAAACAGGTGCTGTGGTTCCTGATAGGTATCGTCTTTGCTTTTGTCATGCAGTATGTGCCCAGCAAGTTCATCCGCATGGGAGGCTACGCCGTACTCGCTTTCTCCCTGTTATGCCTGTACCTGATGCTCATTCCGCACAACCCGTTCGTTGTTGTCCGCAATGAGGCAGGACGATGGTTCAACCTCTTCGGCTTCAGGTTCCAGCCGTCCGAGTTGGCGAAGTTGTCCCTCATCATCGTCGTGGCAGACCAACTGTCGCGTATCCGCACCGAGGACGACAAGCGCCGCTTTTTCTATATCACCCTCAGCATTGCAGGGACGACCATCCTGCCCATTATGCTGGGCAACCTGTCCACTGCCATCCTGTTGGCGGGCATCGTCTATTTGATGTGGTTTCTTGCCAAGATTCCATGGAAATACTTGGTGTCAGTGGCTGCCATCGCCATCGCTTTTCTCATTGGCGGGTATTTCATTGCCAAGCCCTGTGAGGCACATCACATCAGCCTGGGTCCGTTCTCGCGAGCCACTACATGGGTGCACCGTATAGACGATATGATTGCAGAAATCAAGGCTCCCAATCAGGACGACACGTTCAAGGTTACCGACGACAACCGCCAACGCTCCATGGCAAAGGTGGCTGTCGCTCGCGGCGGCAAGTCGCCCTTCGGAGTACTGCCAGGCAACAGCCAGGAACGCGACTACCTGCCTCTCGCCTATGCCGACTATATCTTCGCCATCATCGTGGAGGAAACAGGCATGGTGGGGGCGATTGCCATCATGTTCCTCTATCTGGCAATCCTTTTCCGCGCCTGTTGGACCAGCAGCCGCTACGAGGACTACGCCGCCATTTTCATGGTCATGGGACTCGCTCTCATGCTCACCGGACAGGCACTCGTCAGCATGATGGTCGCCGTAGGCATAGGACCCGTCACAGGGCAGCCACTGCCGCTCTTCTCACGTGGCGGTACCTCCGTCATCATCACCAGCCTCTATTTCGGCATTATGATGGCGGTCAGCCGCGAGCAGGCGGAACGGAAAGGTCTCGAAACCGAGTCTGCCAACCAAAGTTGGGACGACGTCCCCGATATCCCCGTGGAATAAATCGGTCGAAATGTCGCTCTCTCGCTATTTCGCAGTAATGACTACACTCCTATCACTCTTGCACTCCTAAAATACATTTGTCTGCACTCCTGCACTTCTAAAAAAACAACACATATATGAACATCCTCATTTCCGGCGGTGGAACAGGTGGCCACATCTTCCCCGCAGTAAGTATTGCCAACGCCCTCAAACAACTCGACCCCGACTGCCGCATCCTCTTCGTCGGTGCGCTGGGTCGTATGGAGATGGAGCGTGTGCCCCAAGCCGGCTACGAAATTATCGGTCTGCCTGTCCAAGGGTTCGACCGCCATCATCTGCTGAAAAACATACGCGTACTATGGAACCTCATGCGGTCCATGCGTATGGCAAGACGTATCATCCGCGATTTCCGTCCTGACGTTGCCGTCGGGGTGGGGGGCTACGCCAGCGGTGCGGCGATGAAGCAAGCCGCCAAGATGGGCGTCCCCGTACTCCTGCAGGAACAGAACGGCTTTGCAGGCGTCACCAACAAACTCCTCAAAGACGATGCAGCACTCATCTGTGTCGCCTACGAGGGCATGGAACGGTTCTTCCCCAAGGACAAGATTATCCTCACGGGTAACCCCGTACGCCAAAACCTCTTGAACGGCACCCGCGAAGAGGCGTTCGCCTACTTCAACTCCCTCAACTCCACCCCCAATAATTTACAAATTGAAAACCCCACCGTGCTCATCATCGGCGGTTCCCTCGGCGCACGTACTATCAATGAAGCCATTGGGGCGGGACTACCCCAACTGGCGGGGCTGAATGTGATCTGGCAAACCGGCAAGAACTACTACGACGACTGCCGTGCCGCTCTTAATAATTTACAAATCTCCCAATTCCCCAATTTACAAATAGTCTGCACTCCTTTCCTCTCCCGCATGGAGCTGGCGTATGCCGCTGCCGACATCGTCATCTCACGCGCCGGCGCATCCAGTATCTCCGAGCTTTGTCTGCTTGGCAAACCGGCTATCCTCGTGCCATCGCCTAATGTGGCGGAGGACCACCAGACCCACAACGCCATGGCGCTCGTACGCAAGGATGCCGCTATCATGGTCAAAGATGTCGATGCACAGACGCAACTCATCCCCACGCTCTTACAGACCGTTCACGACCAAAAGCGCATGGCTTCGCTGCATGAAAACATCCTCCGCATGGCGCAGCCTGACTCCGCACTCCGCATCGCCAAAGAGGTCATCCGCCTGGCAAAGAAATAACCCACCGCCTCCCCTCTGATGGTGTCGTCCCCTCGCTAAATGCGAAAATACTACAATGAAAAAATAAATGCTTAAATTGTTTTTCTCCACTCTGATGGGGTCGTCCCCTCGTGCAGTCGGAAGAATGTGGAGAACTGGTGCTGGTTGGCGAAGCCCAACTCAAACGCGATGTCGCCGATGCTCTTCTCCTTGTCTTGCAGCAGCTGTTTTGCTCGGATGAAGCGTATCTCCAACTGATATTGTGCCGGCGAGATGCCGGTCTGTTCTTTGAATGCCCTGCGGAAGCGGGTGTAACCTATGCCCAGTTCGGCGGCAATATCCTCGGGTGAGACATTTTTTCCACCATTACCCCCCCCCAATTCGCTCGCGCATCATGCCCTTCGCACGGGTGATGAACGGGGACAGACGCTCCTCTTCCCGCTTCTCCACCACGAAACGCGTGGTCAGCATGCCTATCAGGTGCATCAGGATACCGCTGAGCTCATACTGGTAACCGCTCTCTTCTTTGTGCGACACACGCCGCATCTCTTCGAAAAAGTCTGGAATCATACTCTCGCCGCCCAATGACACCACCGGCTGTTCACGATGCAGCACGCCCTGCTCCACCTTACTGTCGATGTCGCGCCCGCGAAAACCTGCCTGCAGCTCCGTCCAGCCCGTGTAGGGGTCAGGCGCCAGGTTATGCCACTCTGCAGGAAACAGCACGATCACATCACCTCTGCCTACCTCGCGGCGCAACTGATGTTCGCTCTCAAACCACCCTTTCCCTTCGGCGATATACACCAGTCGGTACTCGTCCAACCGGCGACCCTCGGTGCGCGACAGCCGGTACCGGTCGGGGTGACCTTCCTGAGGATAGCCCGCTCCCGACTGTATCACCTGCACGCTCAGCATACTGCACGCACAGCCCCACGACTGCTCCGCTTCTGCCACTCCGGACGAAAAATAATGTATATAATTTTGCTGTGCCATAACACTTTAATAGTTTGAGCGCCCCGCTGTTTGATAGTTTGAACGATTTCCTTTCGGGCTGCAAAGTTACGAAGATTTTCTGACATATGCAAATCTTTTGCAAATAAAATGTAAATTCCGTAAGGATTTACACTATTTTATGCAGCAAAGATTGGCTTTGTTCAGAACGAATGAAGAAACAATTTGCACTTTTCCCCTCAAACAATTTGCACAAACCCAAAATACATTTCCCCATCCCCCCCCATATCCCCATTCCCCTCCCCGTCCCTTCCTGCTCCTGTGCTCCCACAATCTTCCTACAATCCGTGCATGATTCTTGTGTGATTCTTGCACGATTCTTGTACGATTGTTGCATGATTCTTGTACGATTCTTGTACGATTCTTGTGTCATTCAGCCGACAGCACCGAGACTTAACCCTCTCATCTCTCTTGTGCTAATTATGCTTGCCATGCGTGCGAACAAAAACTGGTACGCAGGTCTCTGTGCCTGCGATCAGAGCGCGAGCTCTGCCCTTCAGCTCTGCCTTCCACCTTTGCCCTCCCCTCCTTGCCCTCGCCAAATGCGAAAATGTGTAAATGCGGAAATTCCTAAATATCCAAATAAATGCCTAAATTGTAAATGCTCCACACGAAGTGAACGTCCCCCCTGTGGGTAAAGAAATAATTAAATATCTTGTCTATTTTTTGCCGCCAAATGTGGAATAATTGACGGAAATGCCGGTCTGATACCCTCCTCTCACAAAGTTTGTACTATTTTTGTCAAAACACGAAACTAACTGTCGCACTTTTTTTGTACCTTTGCACTCGCAAACGCGGCACGTGAGGTCGAGCGATGCGAAAAACGTAGGGGTATGCATGGGACCGAAAGGAACGATGCCGCTTGTTTTTTGCCTTTTGCCTGCGACTCACCTTACTGTCCCCCTATAGCAACCGCGGTCGAAACACGTAGGATATACGTAGGATATACGTAAGATATACGTAAGATATACGTAGGATATACGTAGGATATACGTAGGATACCTCGTAGAACAACCGACACATCTCCGATGGACATCCGCACTGCTGAGCGTTATTGCCAACCTAACAAACACGACAAACAAAACAAACAAACATAATTAATTATCACTTAAAACAAACAAAAACATGAAAAAGATTCTCTCTTTTCTCCTATTGGGTCTCATCTGCTCAATAGGTAATTTGTGGGCAGTTAATCTACCCGAAACAGTTTGGGATTTGAATGAAGCGAATTTAGGTGAAAATTGGAAGCATACTGCTGCCGCGACCTACATCAAATCTGACAATATCTTCTTGTTTCACGCTTATGAATTGTATCAAAGTTCGTCTGCTTATCAAACTTGGACAGATAACACAAATTCAGGAAGTTCGTCTGCGACATGGGACGCAATGACTCCTTTCCCTGCAAATACAAGTTGGACTGGAGCTGAAGCTAAATCAGCAAAATTAAACGAAAGCAGTGGTGGTCCATATTGCTATCGTGTGACCAATTGTGAAAAAGTATATATCATGGGTAAGTCAGGGTCCAATAAAAAAAGAACAGTCTATTTAAGAGCATATGAGGTGACTAATAATGAGCCTGCCGAAATTGCGACAGCAGAATCTTCTTTCGAGGCAAATGATAATACAGTTATCTCAATTGATATTGATGATTCAAAAGAGTATGTCATTGAGGTTTCTCAAGTTGGCTCTGGTACAGGTGGTTCATCAGGTGGAAATAGTAACTATTATGCTATCGCTTTTCAATACTCTGCAACTACCTATGTTGCCACTTACAAAGCCAACGGTAGCGGTGAAGAAGATGTCATCGATTACGAGGCAAGAACAGTTGCTGCTAACCCATTCTCTTGGGCTCAACACGCTTTCACAGGCTGGAACACAACTGCCGATGGTACAGGTGCTGCTTATGCAGTTGGAGCTGCCCTCTCGGCTGACATCACCCTCTACGCTCAATGGGAAGAGGCTCTCGCTGTAAACTTTGACCTTCAAGGTCATGGAGACGCGATTGAAGCGCAATATATTATTTCTGGCAATAAGGTTGCCGAACCCGCTGCTCCTACTGCTGATGGTTATGTTTTCGGTGGCTGGTACAAAGAAGCTGCATGTGTAAACGAGTGGAATTTCGCTACCGATGTAGTTTCAGCTGCTACTATTCTTTATGCTAAATGGGATAAAGTTTGCTACAATGCAATTTATGACCTTGTTGAAGGTGTTGGCTCTGCTGAGGTTACGGCTGATGATGCTACTGTTAACGATGGGGAATCATTGGTTCTCTCAAACACCGCAGGTCGCATTAAATTAACACCTGCTGATGGTAAGAAATTCAGGAGTGGTGACCGCATTACTTTCTCAGGTATTATCGGAAATACTTCTAAGAATTATGGTGTAAAAGTATTCGCTTCAGATAATAAAACTTCCGCTGGTAATTTCTACGTTGAGGGAACAACCGATCCGCTGACCGTATCAGGAACTCTTACTCTCGCTGCAGACCAAGACTATCTTTATATAGGTCGTTATGATGGAACTACTACAACTCTAACTTCATGTGTTATCTCTCAACCTGGCGAGTGTCCGGATATGTATGTGGCTACTTACCATGCTAATGGTAGTGGCGAAGCTGATGTGGTAGATGATGAAGCTATCAAAGTTGCAGCTAACCCATTTGAATATGCTGGTCATACCTTCCTTGGATGGAACACCGCTGCTGATGGAACAGGTGAGGATGTTGCTGTAGGTACTTCTCTCTCTGCTGACATCGAACTCTATGCACAGTGGCAAGCATCTTTCGTGGTATCCTATTATAATGGAGCAGAGCTTCTTGGTTCAGAAGAAGTAATCGCTGGTGCAAGCCCTGTAGAAGCAACCTCTATTAAAGATGCCATTCAATTGGTAACTTTCAATGGTTGGTTCAGCGATGCAGAACTCACCAGTCCTGTTGATCCTGCAGCAGCTGTTATTAGCGCTAATACCAATTTCTACGCTTCTATTACTCCTATTTACGCTTCTTCTATCAATATTGAGCAACTCGTTCTTGACAATAGTATAAGTTACGACATCATGGCACAAATGGGTACTCTTGGTTATGCAAGCAATATGACCAATGACCTTGACGCGCTTAACGATGAGAAGTCAAAACGTAACGAGCCTTATCTTGGTCAGAAGATTAAAGCTGCAGGCAAGTTGCTCAATTTCCGCGTGGCTGCTGGCAACACTGTACTCGTGAAGTTCGGTAATATTGGAACCACTCCTCAAGTTTCTATCAATGGTGGCGAGTATGCCAACATGGAAATTACTGATAATGTTTACACCTATGTAGCAGAAGCTGATGCTCTTATTAGCATTAAGACTGTTGATGGAAAAACTGTAGTTCTCAAGCAGATTGTTATTGGCGTAAATCCTCAAATTGCTGATGTTGTTCTTCCCGCAACTTCCGCAGAGATTACACTTGGCACAAATGGTTGGTCTACCTATGCAGCAACCTATGATTTTACTGTAACTGGTGCTACTGTATATATTGCTAAAGTGAACAATGAAGGCAATGCTGTTATCCTGACAGAGGTTAAAAACGCAGTTGTTCCTGCCGAAGCTGGTATCGTGCTCAAAGGCGCTGAGGACGCAATCGTGACCATCAGTTCTTCTACGGATGCTGTTTCTGATTTCTCAGATAATGAACTTGTAGGAACAATTTCTGAGAAAACGGCAACAACTAACATGTATGTTATCACTACAAATGAAGGTGTAACCGAATTCAATCCTTGCGAAAACAAGTTAAAGATTCCTGCTCACAAGGCATACTTGGAAATCGAGAGCGAAAATCCGGCTCCTCTTCGCGTTATCTTCGCTGAGAACAATGCTACCGCTATCGACAACATCGAGGGCGCTGACGATGCAGTCAAGTTCGTTGAGAACGGTGTTCTCTACATCCGCCGCAATGGTGTTGTTTACACCACCACTGGTCAAGTTGTACGATAAGAAGAATTTTCCCTATGCGGAAAAACTCTCCCCCTAGGGGGAGGGGACCCGCAGGGGGGAGGGAGTATGAAACTATTCACTTTGTAAAACTGATAGAATTATGAAGAAATATTTTAATGCACAAATGCGCATCGTTAGCGTAAGCAACAACGACATCGTTACGGCTAGTCAAATCGGCATAGGTAACACCACTGTTACCAACTCCAACCAGATTCAGGCCCCTGGTCGCCGTAGCATCTGGGATTAATCTAACCCCTTTATCCACGCAAAAGGCGGAGCCTCAAGGCTTCGCCTTTTGTCTGTTACCAACCCTCCTGACCAACAAAATTGCACCTTTCTCAAGAAAAATCACTCATTTCCCCAAAAATATTTGCAAATATCAAAAAAAAGCAGTACCTTTGCAGGCGCAAAGTATTAAATGGCATCAAAAGAATACATATCACGCTTGTCGCAATATCTTTTTTGGGATATTGATATGGCACAACTTGACGTTAATCGAAGTGCAGCCCAACTGATTCAACGGGTTTTGGAGTACGGCACCTTGGACGATTGGCGCTTGACTCGCGACTATTTTGGGTTGGACAGAGTGGTTGCTTGTTGCAAACAAATGCGGACACTGGAACCCACAGCTCTTTCTTTTGTATGCGCTATTTCTAACACAAAGCAGGAGGAATACCGATGCTATCACTTCAGACAATCTTTCCCCGAATTGAAGAAGCAGAGCATGACATTGCTGAAGGAAAAGGAGTAGAGATGCTGCAAGGAGAAACGCTTGATGATTTTCTGAGGAGAGCATGACTATGTATCTAATAGCAAAAGAGGACGCCTGGCGCCCTCTTTTTTTGGTTACCCTACAACCACCTTACAGCACTTATCCTAAAATTTTTTTTACCAAAAACCCCGAAAATCCTAAAATCTTTGGTCTTTTTTCTGCTTTACTTGACGTTTTCTGCTCTTTTCTTGTGTAAAACGTGCCGGCTTTATGGCACTTCGGCGTAGGTTTAGGCATAGGTTTCGGCACAGGTTTCGGCAATGGATAAAAATATACTAATAATATTACAAATAGCGGAACACGTTGAATGGAAAGGTGTTCCGCTGTCTTATGGCATCAGTACCTTCCTGAAAAGGGGCTGTTATAATGCCGGTTTTTACAAAATGCCGAAAATACGGCAATGGTATAATATATGTAGTTGTTTTTTACAAGTCCGTAGTATGCTCCGCAATGCCGCTTATAACATATCCCGGAGTGCCAGCAGTTCCTCCCGCATGGCTTGCAGTTGTTCGTAGGCGGCGCGACGGGTGTCAACACCCTTACTGTCGAGGGTTAGGCGTCGGCTGATGTCTGCCACCGGCACGTTCTGCGAACGCAGATAGATGATGCGGCGGAGCACCTCCAGGTCTTTCTCTGAGTAGAAGCGGGTGGTGTGCTCGGTGTGGGGCTTCAGTTGCTTGATCTCTTTCTCCCAATAGCGCAACGTCCCATAGGGTAGGGAGAACATCTCGCTCACTTCGCGAATAGAATAATATGTGCGCTGAATGGTGTCTGACATTGTTGACAATGGTTTGACGGGTTTTCACTTCTTCACTTTCAGGTTCTGCCCGATACGGATATTCGTGCCTTTCAGTCCGTTCCACGTTTGCAGTTGTTTGACGGTGCAGTGGTAGCGCTTGGCAATACTGCCCAGTGTGTCGCCCTTCTTCACTTTGTGCATCCGGACGTTGGGCGTGACGAGGGCCTCTTGTATCTCTGCACGCCGGTTGTTGATGAGGGAGTCCGCCATGTAGGCAACGATACTGTCCTGCAGGTCGATGTACGCACCTACCAACTCGATTGGCAGTACGATGGGGTAGGGTTTGCCGCCGGGGATGATATCCTTCATGTACTGCGGATTCAGTTTGCGTAGTTCCTCCAAGGGAATGCCTACCACATCGGCAGTCTGCCGGAGGTGCTGACGGCGGTTGGTCATGACGGTGTCCACCAGCAACGGCATCAACTGCTGCTTGTGTACCAGTTTGTTCTCCTCCGCCAACGTATCGGGGCAGAACCCGAACTCGTCGGCATACGACAGCACAAACGTTGCGGCAATAAAGCATGGCAGGTAACCGCGCGTTTCGGCAGGCAGCCAGGGGTAGATACTCCAGAAATCATTCTTACCGCCGGAACGGTGAATGGCGCGATTGACATTGCCGGGTCCGCAGTTGTAAGATGCGATGGCGAGGTTCCAGTAGCCGTACACGCGGTACAAAGCGCGCAACATCTTACACGCTGCTACACG
>CAMOMF010000095.1 GCA_946619625.1 uncultured Bacteroidales bacterium | reverse complement strand
TGATGCGCAATAATTCGGCTTGATGCCGAGACTACAATGAAAATGCAGACGAGGCAAGGCGTGGCGTCGTCTGTCATGTGTTTTCCTTCCTTGTGTTTTGGCGGCCCGGAACAGACGGGAAGTGATCCCCCACCCACCGCCCTGTGGTGGTGCGATGGGGGATTGCGCAAACACAGGGGTGTCGCCAAGCGGTAAGGCACAGGACTTTGACTCCTGCACTCGCTGGTTCAAATCCAGCCATCCCTGCCACCGGGGACCATCTGGAAACGTTGTTCTCCATACACGCCTCCATAGTCCTATAAGCCGCAGCCCGTAAAAGCGGCTCCGGGCGTTTGGCGTCCGGCACCCGTGCAATTCGGCGAAGCGGTCGCTCATGCCGCTTCCTGTTGGGCAACGAAAGCAGAGGGTCTGCGAAAAAAACAGGCCCTCTGCTTTTTGCTTTGTATCTTCCGAAACCTTGTGATATACTGAAAGGAGACTTGTGCCATGATTTACCTTGACAATGCGGCTGCCACGCGCCCACTTCCCTGCGCTATCGAAGCCATGAACGCCGTTCTAAACGATGCCTGGGGAAATCCGAACAGCGGCCACGCAATGGGGCAGATCGCCTACGGTGTGATCGAGGCGGCGAAAAACACCGTTGCCAAGTGCCTCAACTGCTACCCGGACGAAATCATTTTCTGCGGCTCTGCCAGCGAAGCGGCGGCGCGAGTCATGTGGACGGCGGAGTACAACGGCGTGGGCGTAGATGTTCCGGCTACCGAACACGACGCCGTATATAATCTGCCGTTTGCAAGCACTACGATCCCGCCCAAGAGCGAAACTATGTACTTTCGGATGCTGGTGAACAACGAGACCGGCGAGATCTACGACCCGCATCAGCACGAACACCGTGACGGATGCCGCGAGAGCATCGCCGTGGATGCCACCGCCGCCGTGGGGCATATACCCGTGGATTTCCATGCGCTGGATGTGGACTATCTGTTCTGCGATGCGCTCAAGTTCGGCGGCGTTCCCGGCTGCGCCATTCTCCTGGTGCGCCGTGGGACTATCATCGAAGAGATCATGCACTCCCCCACCCCGCACACCGCGCTGATTGCCGCCTGTGCCGCCGCGCTGGAGTGGAACACGGAACACCTTGCCGAAAATGACCGATGGGAACGGAAACTGTTTTCCGAACTGTGGTGGACGCTTGCGGCATACGTTCGTGAGGGCATCCACATCAACGGTATGCCGGAGCGAAACTACGTTCCGCACGTTCACTCCTTCCGCTTTGACGGCGTGAGCGGAGCGGCGCTTGCCACGATGCTTTCAAACCGTGGCGTAATGGTTTCTACCGGCGCGGCCTGCTCCACGGGCGACGGCAGGCCCAGCCGGGTGCTGGTCTCCTCCGGCCTGACCGAACAGGAAGCCAGCGAAACGATCCGCATTACTTTCTCCCACGAAACGACGATGAAAGAAGTGCGAGAAGCCGCGCAAATCATTGGCGAGTGCGTGATCCACCTGCGCTCCCTTGGCGCGTGACCCATTCTGTTTGCCATTTTAATGGGCCTTCACGCGATTTTATTTCCGGCGCACAAACTACACGCGAAAACAAAAATCTAACGGCAGGCGTTAAATGCGCCGCCGCCGTTTGCGAGAAAATCAATTTGGGAGGAAATACATCATGGGCAAGAACAAAAACAAGGGAGGCAACGAAAACGAGAACAAGGTCATCGACATCTTCGACGCGCAGCTTGCGGCACACGGCGGAGACATCTATGCCTGGGCGCAAGTCAAACTTGAGGAGAACAATTCATTCCGTGGCACTCACATGAACGAGCAGAACATGAAGCGCCTGGAGAATATCGCAGAGCTTGGCAAGAAGGTGTGCGAGTTAGATAACAGGGTAGATATCAAAATCATGCCGCCTCTGGACAGGACTCGCCACGGAATGGTTCAACTGATCTGCCCTTGCCCGGTATTTTTCCTCCCGGACATTACTGCCGTCATCGCAAAAATGTTCAAGCTGGCAGACGATTCCAGCTTTGCAATCGCGCAGGAGGAAAACAGAGGGCATCTCCTTATCTCGTTTGGTGTGCATGACATTTGGGAGATGTGAGGAAAATAAATAAAGCGCCGCGCTGAAGAGTGCGTGGCGAGGAAAGGAGTTCCGAAAACATGACTTGCATTGAAAAGTACGACGCCGCAGTTGCCCGGTATCTGCGCAGGGCGCGGATGAACGACTTGCAGCCGAACACGCTGACCAACTACGCCGGTGCGCTGGCAATGTTCCGTGCCTTCATGGAACGGAATGCCGTGAACGAGATGGGTTACGAAGCCGTGGAGATGTGGCGCGACGAGCTGGTCGAGAGCGGCTTGCAGCCCTCCACCGTCCCCCGGTATCTCACCTATCTGTCCCTGTTCTTCAACGCCATGACCAAGCCCTCCTGCCCCGCCGAACTACGATACGAGGAGAATTATGTGGCGGAGGACTTTTATCCGAAGATCGTCAAGCGCCCATACGATACGATCCTGCCGGACGAAAAGGTTGCGCTCCTGTGGCGCAACGATTGCCCGGACTACCATTTCAAGGCGCAATGGGCGAGGAACTACGCCATCATAGTTCTGCTCCTGTCCACCAAGATTCGGAACAGCGAACTGTTGGATCTGCGCCTGTCGGATGTGGACATGGACGAAGGTTTCCTTGTGGTGGAGTGCGGCAAGGGTCGAAAGTACAGAGAGGTTGACCTCGATCCCATCGCCATTTCCGCTCTGCGCATGTATCTCGCGTCCGGCATCCGTCCCGGCTACCTTTCCGAAAACGATTATCTGTTCGGTACGCTGGCCGACCACGAAATGGGTGCGCGAAACGATAGCGGCGTTGAGTGGCATCGTGGAACACGGCAATGGCTTTCAAGCCTTGTCGAGCGCACGGTGTTTGCCATCACGGGAGTGCATGACGTGCGAAGCCATGACCTCCGGCACGTTGGCTCCCGCGTCTGCCTGAACGCTGGCGAAAGCATGGAGCAGTTGCAGGGCGAGCTGGGTCACGCAGGGATTGCCACCACGCAGATTTACTGCGGCCGGATGCAAAACAGGCGCGGGCGCGAGAGCGCACGGCTTGTTCTTGCGGAGCGTGACCGGCAGGCGGAAAGAAACGAAGCGCTGCTCCGCTTGTCCGGCTCTGCGGTTTAACGAAACGGCGAGGAGGTGCAAGACCTATACCGCATTTGTTTGAGGTGAAACAGGGCGGCGCTGTTGTGTACCACACGAACAGCCCGTCCTGCGTTTACGATGTCGATATGCTCAAGTCCATGCAAAAAAGCGGCTGCACATTCCGCGTGAACGGAAAGGCGGCGCAGCCGAAGGACATACACGACTTGATCCGAATCGCCAATAAGAAAGCGCGATAAAAATAAAGCACGGGGGACGTTCCCATTTCGGGAGCGTCCCCCTCTTTTTTTGTTTCTTCCGCGCCGCGCCGCCCGGTTTTTAGAGATTCGACAACGTGCCGTCCCCCAGGACTATGCTGTTGATGGGGTCTCCGATTACCAGAACGGTACACTCATCGCCCGGTTCTAAACTGGCGGCGCTGCCGACACCAGGGAGAGTATGCGCATCTTCAAACGGAGCTTGAATCGTGAACTGGTTGTCCGCGCCTACTGCCACAACCTTTGCCCGGTATGTGCGGAGTACGCCCATGTCGGCGAACAGTTCCTTTGTCTTTGGCAGAATGTATTGCCGCCATATATTCTGCACCATTTCGCGCATAGCGTCGTTTGCGGTTTCCATGTTGCGATACCCTCCTTATAGATGTTTCAGCAGAGCAGTTGCGCCCACGTTTCAGCGCCCACCCAGCCGTCAACGGCAAGGCCGCGATCACTTTGATAGGCGATAACAGCCGCCTCGGTTCTTGCTCCAAACCCGCCATCTTCGGCAAGATTGGCATTATTGTACTTGTTCAGCAAGATTTGGACGGTGCGGACGTATCCGCCGACGCAGCCCTTATGCAGTACGGGAAGTTCAATCATACAAGTTCTTTCCTCCGGAATGGGTGTAGGGGCAGGCGGTTCTGGCGAAAAGCCATTCTTTCCCTCCGCTTTGATAATGCTGGGGTAGTCAATCATCAGCCAATCCTGGTCGCACGTCACCCCGGCCACCTTGTTGCTTCGCGTAGGATTGGTTTCTCCACCGAATTGCCAGCAACCGAAATCGGATGCAGGCTCCCAACTGCAAGTGCGCGTCCACGACGCGATCCACAAAGGCCAGCCTTTCAGTTCGTCGGAGTACATGCAATCGCGCATGATGTACTTGCCCGTGTAGATGCCCGTGTACCAGCCATATCACTCAAGGTGCTTGCGCCATGCCTTGACGGTATCGGTCAGCTTGCGCCGCCCGATGGAAGTCATGCGGCTATTCTCCACGTCGATGTAAACGGGGAGCTCAAACTGGCGTCCGTTCAGCACATACAGCCGAAAATACTCGGCTTCGCGCACAGCATCGTCCGGCGAAAGCGCACGGCTGAACCAGTACACGCCAACGGGCAAGCCCAAGGCTTTTGCCTTGTTGTAGTTTTCAACAAAGCGGCTGTCGATGTAAAGCCCATCATCGCCGCCACCGCCTTTGAGAATGACGAACTTCACGCCCTCTTTGACGGCTTTGGACATGTTGAAATTGCCCTGCCAAACGGAAATATCAATGCCAAAGTCTTTCACTTCAGCGCCATCTCCTTCTTGTACCGTTCACCGCTGACGCCAATCAGCGCGCCGATCAGGGTAGACAGGATCATGCAGGTGTTTTGCACTTGGTCGCCATAAGGCAGCCCCCATGTGACAGCCAGCGCCGC
>CAMOMF010000094.1 GCA_946619625.1 uncultured Bacteroidales bacterium | reverse complement strand
CGCAAGTAGAAACTGGTGCCCAACTCCTTCAGGCACTCCATGTTGTCCTCCCAGCACGGATAACCTCCGCCGGTGGCGTAGATGACTTTCTGTATAGGCAGTTCAGACAGCATTTCTACACACGCCTTCTCCTTCTTGCGAAAAGCGTCCAACCCGAACTGGCGGATGTATTCGCCTGTGGTGTAGCCGTATAATTCAGCAAACGCATCGTCCAGATCAACAAAATGCCAACCCAGTTTCTCCGCAAGCAGTTTTCCCACCGTGGTTTTGCCGCTTGCCATATATCCTATCAAGTAGATGGGTAGTTCCATTAGAATAACTGTTCTTTTTCTTCGTCAGTCAGTTCTGCATCCCATTTGGAGCGTTCGGCACTCAACAACATCCATGCGTAGTTGTAACGGCGGGTTAGGGTAGAGCATACCGGCGCACATACATGGTCAATGATGACGATGGTATCGTTGCCCGCTTGAATCTCGGTTACTTGCACTTGGCTGTAACGAACACGCAACGTATTGCCCGGCAGGTCAACTGCCTCAATCAACGAAGTGCCGTTCAGTTGGTTCACTGTCGGAACAAAGACGCCATTCATGGCTCTGTCGAACATCTGCTTTCGTTGTTGAGCATTCAGATATGGGCAAACGGAATCGGGCATGCTGACCCATACTTCCGCAATCTGTGCTCGTATCGTCAGGGTGCATAGAGCAACTATTCCTATCAATACCAACCGTCTCATGTAATGAAAAACAAAAATCTGACTAATTATTAAGTAGCACAACGGCATAGGCTGCCATGCCCTCTTTATGCCCCACGAAGCCCAGTTTCTCGGTCGTGGTGGCTTTGATGGAGATATTGTCGGCATCGGTACCAATGACGTCTGCCAAACACCGTTGCATGGCAGGAATATGCGGGTTGATCTTGGGTGCTTCGGCGCAAATAGTGCAGTCGCAATTGCCAAACTCGTACCCTTTGTCGCGCACCAACCGCATGGTCCTGCGGAGCAGTACCTTCGAGTCAATCCCCTCAAACTCATTGCCTTTGACGGGCGGGAAATGGTAGCCGATGTCCCGCATGTTTGCTGCACCAAGGATGGCATCGCACAGGGCGTGAACCAACACATCGGCATCGGAGTGACCGTCCAACCCAAGTCCCTGTTCTCTGCCTTCAGGAAGCAGGATTCCCCCGAGCCACAAATCTCGCTCGGGGGAACATGCATGTACATCGTATCCGAAACCTATTCTCATAGGGCGTACCGGTGTGTGAACTTATTTCTTGTTGTTAACCAAATCTTTGATTCCCGCCAAGTCGAAGCCGACAGTGAAACGCAGAGTTTGGTCCAGCGGGTTGGATGCGGCGGTAGCAATCACGTAGGCTACGTCCAACGAGAATATGCTCAGGTGGAAACCGGCACCCACTGTAGCGTAGCGGCGGTTGCCTTTCCATTTGCTTTCGTGGCTGTAACCGGCACGGGCAAAGAACTTTTTGTCATAAGAGTACTCTGCACCAACACCAAATTGAATTTCTTGGAACTCCTCCCTTACGCCATTAGGGGCGTCTGCAAACGACATGAACCAACCACGCGGTGAACTCAGTTCGCTGTACCAGTTGGTGAGCGATTCACCGGTCAGGGGGGTGCCATTGCCATCTACGGCAAATTTGTTGTTACGGGTAGGAACAAGGTATTTGTTTACATCTGCATTGATGGTCAGACTGTTGTACTTGTCGAAAGGAATCTCGTAACTTACGCCCAGACGCAGGTTGGCAGGAATAAAACTTTGTGTTACGTTCTGGTCGTAGGAAATCTTACCACCCAAGTTGGAGATATTCAGACCCAAACCGAAATAACTGGTACCACTGCCAATCTCGATTGGTTGACGATAGTAGAGTGCAACGTCTGCTGCTGCTGTCATGCCCGGGTACATCTCTGTAGCACCGATGGTAGAAGCGTTTGCACCATTGTTGAGGTCGGAATACATGAATCGCAGTGCCACTGCCATGGATACATATTCGTGCAACTTGCGGCTGTAAGCAAGGTCAATCGCCCACTCATTAGGATGGGCATCTGCCAAAAACGTACCGTTAAGGTCTGTCAACTGCACTTTGCCAAGCGAGAAATAGGTGAACGAAGCCGACACTGTACCAGCCATCTCACTGATGGTATAATAGCCTGCAATGTAAGCCAAATCTATGTCATTCACCAGTTTGCGCAGCCACGGAGTGTAGTTGCCGGTGATTCCGCCGTGCGAGTCCATGAATGCGTATTTAGCGGGGTTCCAGTGCTGCGAATTGAGGTCAGGAGCAGTGGCTGCGCCTACATCACCCATACCGCCTGAACGTGCGTCCGGAGCAATGGAGAGTGAGGGCATGGATGTGATAATCGGGTTCATTTGTTCTTCCGCTGATGCCGTAACGAACAGCATTGCGAGGAGTGTTAATCCTAAAAATACTTTCTTCATTTTAAATTAATTAATTAGTTTAACGTGAAGTAGAATTCAGTCATAGGCAAAAAGTATATTCTATTCAGTTACTATTATTTTTCCTTGTTTAGAGGAGGCTTTGCTGCCTGCCACCTTGATTTGTACCTTATAAACGTACACGCCCGCGCGCATAGCAAAGTCGCCCAGGTTCCAATGGACGGTCTCTGTACCTTTCTGAGCGGTGTGATAGACCAGTTTTCCCGTCAGGTCGTAAACGTAGATATCCGTTTCCGCCATCTTGTCTGGCTGGTCGTAATCAATCATGATTGACAGCCGTCCGCTGGCTTTTACCGGATTGGGGTAGGTGGTGACCGAGCATAGTTGTACATCGTAACCTTTCACCACTTGGAAATTCAGTCCAGCGGTACTGCTGTTGTTCAGCAGGTCCCATGCGCGGAAAGTCAGGTTGTGCTGTCCCTCTGTCATCTCGGGCATTGCGAACGACACCGCTCCCTCTTGGTAACTGCCATTCGTGGCAGAGAAGTAATCATTCAGAATGTATGAGAAGTACGGATTGTCGTCAATGGTGAGCAGCAGGTCGTGCCCGATACCGCTTCCAGCAGTATTGATACCATGCTCATCCGCAATCTTGGCAAAGAAATGGGGGAACTCGTAGGTCTTGCCGCCATTTATGAAGGACGGCGAGTTCAGGTAAATGTTCAGTTCCGGACCGGTCGTGTCGGCAATGGTGAGCGTACTGCTGCCTCCCACCAGGAAATCCTCGTAGTGACCAATGGCCTCCTCTGCATTCAGGCTGTCCACGGCATAATAAACAATACGGCCACTACCGTAATTGTAGCGGATGTCCTTCGGCACCATGAAGGAGTAGTTGAACCGCCCATTCACTACATTCGTTTCGCCCTTGAAGAGAGGGCTGGGGTAATCGTTGTATGTGAAGAACACTTTTTGTTCTGCGGATACATGGTCATTATCCAAAGTGGTAATTTTCTGCATTTTGTCCAACACGGTGACGGTCAGGCGACCGTTGAACCAAGTGGCAGTGTCATGCTCGTCGGTACGAATAAACCCTTCCACGTTCTGAATGGTAAGTGCCTTGAGGGTATCCATGTTCGTAGTGGTTACTACCGTGTAATCATCGG
>CAMOMF010000093.1 GCA_946619625.1 uncultured Bacteroidales bacterium | reverse complement strand
TCATATTTTCTTATTTTCTCATTTTCATATCGAGCTCTCGACATAGCGGTATTTCGATATAGCGGTATTTCGATATAGCGGTATTTCGATATAGCGGTATTTCGATATAGCGGTATAGCGACATGGCTTTTCTACGGAAGATTGGAGATGGTATGCCTCTCCTCTCATCAGGTAGCGATAAAAGTGGAAATAAGGGAATACATATGTATTATACTGTGTATAATACTGTACAGGCTTTGAGGCGAAAACAATGTATGTAAAAAAAACATCATTTGAGAGCATAGCCCGCCCCCGAATGTCAGAAATATGGAGGTGAAAAAAATGGCAAAATTTGCAATTAGGGGAGTTTTTGGAGGGAAAATGATTTTTTTTGTATTTTTTTCGATAATATATTTGCATATTTGAAAAATATTTTGTAACTTTGCACCGCGAAAAATGTACAAATATGTTATGCGCCACAGTTGTGTAGCGCATGTACGAAAGATGCACAATAACTAACAAACTCAACAATATGAAAGTACTAAACAAACAGACGGCTCCGAAGGCCGTGGCTCCCGAGCGAATCATTCAGTTCGGTGAAGGTAATTTCCTCCGCGCATTCGTGGATTGGATTGTATGGAACATGAATCAGAAGACGAGCTTCAACGGTAGCGTTGTAGTGGTTCAACCGATAGAGCGCGGAATGGCGGACTGGCTGAACGGTCAGGACTGCTTGTACCACGTCAACCTGCAAGGGCGTTTGGAGGGCAAACCCGTCAACCGTCTGGACCGTATCGATGTCATCAGCCGTGCGCTGAACCCATACAGCCAGAACGCCGCCTTCATGGCACTGGCAGACCAGCCGGACATCCGTTTTGTCATCTCAAACACCACAGAGGCGGGTATCACGTTTGACCCGAACTGCAAGTTCACCGACGCTCCGGCATCGAGTTATCCGGGCAAGTTGACACAATTGCTGTACCGCCGCTTCAAGACATTCCATGGCGACCCGAAGAAAGGTCTGATCATCATGCCTTGCGAGCTGATTTTCCTGAACGGACACCACCTGAAGGAGTGCATCAGCCAATATATCGAGTTGTGGAAAGCCGACTTTGGCAGCGACTATGCCAAATTCAAGAAATGGTTCGAGCACTACAACTACGTATGCGCTACGCTGGTTGACCGTATCGTTCCGGGATTCCCGCGCAAGGATATTGCGAAGATTCAGAAGAAAGTGGACTACATCGACAACCTGGTAGTACAAGCCGAGATTTTCCACCTGTGGGTAATAGAGCGCCCGAGCAACATGCCGATAGCTACATTGCGCCGCGAGTTCCCCGCCGAGAAAGCCGGTTTGCACGTGCTGATCACGAAGAGCGAGGCACCGTACCACGAGCGCAAAGTGACGCTGCTGAACGGTCCGCACACCGTACTGAGTCCGGTAGCATACCTGAGCGGAATCAATATCGTACGCGACGCGCTGCACCATCCTGTAGTAGGCAAGTATATCCGCAAGGTGCAGTACGACGAGTTGATGCAGACCCTGAACCTGCCGATGGCAGAACTGCAGCAGTTTGCCGCCGACGTGCTGGAGCGCTTCGACAACCCGTATGTGGATCACGCCGTGACAAGCATCATGCTGAACTCGTTCCCCAAATACGAGACGCGCGACCTGCCGGGCCTGAAAGTTTATCTGGAGCGCAAGGGCGAACTGCCGAAGGGCTTGGTACTGGGTCTGGCTGCCATCATCACCTATTACAAAGGCGGCGTGCGCGCGGACGGTGCTCCCATTGAGCCGAACGACGCACAAGAGATTATGGACCTGCTGAAGAACCTGTGGGCTACCGGCGACACCCGCAAAGTGGCTGAAGGTGTGCTGGGCGCAACGGATGTAATCTGGAAAGAGAGCAAGCAGAACCTGAACGAGATTCCCGGTCTGACCGACATGGTAACCGACTTCCTGAACCAAATCCAGGAAAAGGGCATGCTGGAAACAGTTAAGACAATTGTATAATTGACGATTGGACAAGTTACGATTTCAATTGTCCACGGCTCTGCCGAAATAAAAATTGTCAAATAATAAAATAAATAGTCAAAATAGTAAATTGTCCAATTGTCAATAACTTTATGACTTCGATACTGAAAATCAATCCTGCCGACAATGTGGTTGTAGCCATACAGCCTCAGTCGGCAGGTGCCGTTATCACAGTGGACGGCAAGAATATCACCGTATTGGAAGACGTGCCTGCAGGTCATAAGATTGCCATCAAGGACCTGGCTGAGGGCGAGAACGTCATCAAATACGGCTTCCCCATCGGTCATGCACGCGAGGCAAAGAAAGCCGGTTCGTGGATGAACGAGAACAACATCAAGACCAACCTGGCGGGGCTGCTCAGTTACGAATACCACCCCAAACAGGTGACGCTGGATATACCGGACGAGAAGCGCACTTTCCTCGGCTACCGCCGCAAGAACGGCGATGTGGGTATCCGCAACGAGATATGGATCATCCCCACCGTGGGTTGCGTCAATGGTATCATCCAGAAATTGTGCGAGCGTCTGCGCCAAGAGACCAAATGCGAGGGTGTGGACGGCATATTCTGCTTTCCGCACAACTACGGCTGCTCGCAGCTGGGCGGCGACCATGAGAACACGAAGAAAATCCTTCGTGACATGGTTCACCACCCCAATGCCGGTGCCATCCTGGTGGTAGGTTTGGGTTGTGAGAACAACCAGCCGGACGTGTTCGAGCAGTTCTGCGGCGACTACGACAAGGAGCGCGTACGCTTCCTCGTATCGCAGAAAGTGCAGGGCGACGAAGTGGAGGCAGGCATGGAGATTCTGCGCGAGTTATATCAACTTGCCAAGAGTGACAAGCGTGTGTCCGTCCCGATGAGCGAACTGCGCGTAGGGCTGAAGTGTGGCGGCTCGGACGGGTTCTCGGGCATAACAGCCAACCCGCTTCTGGGCTGTTTCAGCGACTGGCTGGTGGCGCAAGGCGGTACAACCGTTCTGACCGAAGTACCGGAGATGTTCGGCGCGGAGACGATACTGATGGACCGCTGTGCCAACAAGGAACTGTTTGACCAGACCGTGAGCCTCATCAACGACTTCAAGGACTATTTCCTCAGTCATGGCGAACCGGTGGG
>CAMOMF010000092.1 GCA_946619625.1 uncultured Bacteroidales bacterium | reverse complement strand
CTTCGGACGTGTGCAGGCGGCTACCCTCAACGACTCCGAGTGGAACTACCAGTTCAACACACAGACTGCTTCCAACCCCGCTAACGTCCTCCGATACACTAACGACCGTGCACACTCTGGCTCTTTCGTGGGTAACTTGGAGGCAGACTATAAAATCCATGGCTTCGAAGACCTCCGCATTCACGCCAACTTCGGTGCCGACTACTCTTACGGTAAGCAAACTACCGATATCGACCGTCTTATCCAATCTACCGGCAACGGTTACTACGGATACTACGGCTACGAGTGGGGTAAGAAATACAACCTCTCCTTCAACGCGTACGCGCAATACTATAAGGACTTCTCCGACATGCAGCACTTCGATGTCATGGTCGGTGGCGAGTATCAGTACTTCCGTCGCAATACGTATCGTGAGGGATGGCAGACCTATCCTATGACTAACCTTGACCCCGAAAAGGCTGGACAGAGAAAAGACTACTCTGACTACCCTTGGGCCACTCACAGCGCACTCCTCTCTTTCTTCGGACGTGCCAACTGGGTGGGCTGGAACCAAGTTATGGCGACTGTAACCCTCCGTTCCGATGCCTCTACACGTTTCCATCCTGACGTTCGCTGGGGTCTCTTCCCATCTGTCGCTCTCGGTTGGAAAATCAAGGAGACTTTCCTGCAGGATGTGAACTGGATGAACGACCTCAAACTCCGTCTCGGTTATGGTATCACCGGTCAGCAGAACCTGAATCAAGGTGACTTCCAATACCTTGCTGAGTATGTAATGAGCCAGAACGGCGCGCTCACTACATATGGTGAGACCGTCAACGATGCAGACCTCTCCGGTAAGCAGGAGGGTATAGACTATGTTGTTATGACCGACGGATATGTTTATTATCCTACTCTCCGACCCAACGAGTACAACCCCGACCTTACTTGGGAAAAGACCACTACCTACAACGCCGGACTCGACTTCGCTTTCCTCAACAACCGTATTTCCGGTTCGTTCGACTACTACTATCGTCTCACCAATGACCTTATCAACTGGGTCGATATCTCCGCCGGTTCTAACTTCAAGACCCGTGTCATCAAGAACGTAGGTTCACTCTCCAACATGGGTGTTGAGTTCGCTATCAATGCTGTGGCTGTTGACCGCAAGAACTTCAAATGGGACCTCGGTTTCAACTTGGCTTGGAATGACAACAAAATCCTCAGCCTTACCGGTTCCGACGCTCCTGACTACTACGAGTATAACACCGGATCTGGTATTGGTAACGGTATCTACGTGCAGGCTAACAAGGTGGGACACCCCTCTAACTCGTTCTATGTATACGAAAGCAAGGCTGACCCCAACACCGGTCTCCTCTATATGGTGGATCAGGACCATCCCGATGCACTCCCCGGTGATGCCGACTACGACCTCACTTCTGCTGATAAGATCTTCTACCACAGTGCTGCCGCTCCTATCATGATGGGCTTCAACACCAAGTTCCAGTTCTACGGCGTGGATCTCGGCATTACCTTGCGTTCCAACATTGGCAACTATGTGTACAACTCTGTTCTCCAAGACCAACTGCAGTACGTTGTCACCCTCTACGATGCCAAGTTCGACGGTTATCATAATGTCCTGAAAGAGGCGTACAACGCTTACTACGATGATGGTTGCCAACTCCGTAACCAAACAGACGGTGTGCTTACCACTTACTTCGTGCAGAACGCTTCATTCCTCCGTTGCGACAACATCACGCTCGGTTACTCTTTCGCCCCGAAGAACACCACACTCAACGGACGTGTTTATTGCACCGTAAACAACCCGTTTGTTATCAGTGCTTACAAGGGACTTGACCCCGAAATCGCAAATGGTATTGACAGCAACATGTACCCGCGCTGCATGTCAACGGTTTTGGGTGTAACGCTCAATTTCTAATGTCTAACGCTTCTTTAATAGTAGTAATGCTTTAATAAGTAATAATATGAAAAAGTTTAATTATAGATTCATGTGTGTAGCAGCGTTGGCATTTTGCTTCTCTGCTTGTATGAATTTGGAGCCGATTGACCCCAATAAAACACAATACACAACTGAAAACGCAGATATGATTATCAACGGTCTGTACGGTAAACTTTATTGCGCATTCGTACAGACAGGTCAGATTGGTGGTGGCGGCGATGCCGATATCATCACCGATGATGAAGGATACAGCGGATTCTACCGTACACTCTGCGTGCTCAATGAGTTCCCCACTGATGCCGGATGGTGGACATGGCGTGGTGACGTAGGTTGCTCTGACCTGCTCATGATTTCTTGGACACCCTCCAACGCGTTCGTATCCAAACTCTATAACCGTTTGAACTACGCGGTGACGATGTCCAACCACTTCCTCGACCTCACCGAGGGTACTACCGACCCCGAGCTGATTCACAAACGTGCTGAGGTTCGCTTTATCCGCGCCCTCAACTACTACCACCTCCTCGATATGTTCGGCAACGTGCCCTTCACGGTTACTATTGCTACCAACAATCCTGAGCAGATTGACCGCGCCAGCCTCTACAATTGGCTGATTGACGAAGTGGAAGGCGGACATAGCGGCAAGACTTACATCAATCATAAGACTGGAGAGCCACTCACTACTTACAAGGTAACCGGTGACGCTGACCATGGTTTTATTGATGACCTCTATGACCGCGATGAGACTACCATCTATCGTGTAACCAAACCAGCTGCTAACATGCTCCTCGCTCGTCTTTACCTCAATGCTGAGGTATATGCCGGCAAGGCAGAGTGGGCTAAAGCAGAGGAATATGCAACCAAGGTGATTGATAAATTCCCGACTCTGCACCCTGTTTATGCCCAAATCTTCATGGGCGACAACGAGAAAGCCGCTCGCGAAGAAATGGTATTCGTTTGCGCTGTGGACGGCGTAAATATCCGCTCCTATGCCGGTTCGCAATACACCATCGCTTCTACACGTAACTCCAAGATGAACGGTTGCGGCTCTTCCGACAACAACTGGGGCTGCTGGCGCTCTTCTCCTGAACTGATTGAGAAGTTCGGCAACTTCCATGGCAAGACTCCTGCCGAGATTATCGCTCTGGGCGAGCCGTATGACGAGTTCGACATGCCTGCTGTAGCCGGCGATGACCGCGCTATGTTCAGTGCTACCAATATCAACCCTGCCGACGGAACACTTAACTCCAAAGGTTTTGCAGGTCTCGTTCCTGACAATGGTGACGGTTTCGACTCTTGCTGGGCTATCTGCAAATGGACCAACCTCTACTCTTCTGAGTTCGACGCTACTCTCCACCCACTGAACGACGGTCACTCTGCTCCGCAGCATGACTCGCAGTTCATGGATACCGATGTGCCTCTGATGCGTACTGCTGAGGCGTTCCTTACCCGTGCTGAGGCGCGCTTGCGTCAAAACAAACCCGAGGCTTTGGACGACATCAACGCTGTTCGCCAACGTGCACATGCCACTCCGCTTGACGCCTCTACTTTCACCATGGACGAGATGTTGGACGAATGGCTTCGCGAGTTCTATCACGAGGGGCGTCGCCGTATTGATCTCATCCGCTTTGGACAGTTTGTAGGACCGACCGCTACTCGTACTTGGGAAGGTCGTGGTGCCACCAAGACCGGTGACGTCAAGTCTTTCGACACACCTGCGGCTTGGAACACACGCGTTGTATCTCTGGACGCTCACTATGCTCTCTATCCAATCCCTGAGACCGATGTAGTGGCAAACTCCAACATGG
>CAMOMF010000091.1 GCA_946619625.1 uncultured Bacteroidales bacterium | reverse complement strand
TGATCTGTGTCTTGCGCTCTCTTCGTGCAACGTCACCCGAACCGTCACCACCACCGCACAAACCGTCCAGCGCGGAGACACCACCACCGTCATCATGACCAAAACGATTGAGTCCTACGACGGCAAACTGGACGCCACCAAACTCCTGAACAGGTAAAAGCAAGTACCAAGGGACTAAGTGACTAAAGACTACATTGTTTTCCCCTCATGGCTTAGTTTCTTGGTACTTAAATTTAAGGATTTAAGAAAAAAAGCATAGCAAAAGTGTGGAAGAAATTTTTTTTTTGCAAAACTCTTGCATATGTCAGAAAAAAGCAGTAACTTTGCAGTGCGAAATGATTTTGGCGGTAACTCCTGCACATTTTCGCAAATAGATACGTCTAATAAATCAATAGATTAGGTGTAAACAAAGTATGAAACGGCTGTTTGTAAGTTTCTTTTTGGTTTGTATGGGATGGAGCACCAATCTTGTACAAGCGGACTCTACTCCATTACGATATGAAAACGCGCTGAACTTCCGCCTGATCAACCGCGGATGGACAGCAGACGAGACCCTGTCGGCGTACACACGTCTCCCGAGTTCCATCAAGGACTCCATCCGCACGGAACTGTGGGAACGTGGTATGAACAGCGCCGGCATAGGCGTACGTTTTGCAACTAACTCGAAGCGAATAGGCGTCAGGTACAACCTGCACAGCAATTTCCACATGGCACACATGGCGGACACCGGCATCAAGGGAACGGACCTGTATATATGGGTGGAGGAGGAAGGAAAACAGAGTTCTTTCCTTCGCTCCGCTTCGGACGATCGGCAGAGCCGTGCAAGTGGGCATTGGGCGTACGTGAACACCAACAGACCGACGAAAGACTCCATCCAAAGCAAAGTGTATGTGGAGAACATGGACGGCGAGATGCACGAGTGCCTGATTTACCTGCCCCTCTACGATGGTGTAAACTGGATGGAGATAGGGGTGGACTCGGATGCCGTACTCATGCTTCCGCAGATGGATAATCCCCGCAAGAGCATGCGTGTTGTGAACTACGGAACGAGTATCATGCACGGCGGTTGCGCCAGCCGGACAGGCATGGCGGCGACGAACATCATACAGCGGGAACTGAACATCGAGATGATTAACCTCGGTGTGAGCGGCGAGGGGAAGTTGGTGTATCCCATGGCTCGCGTGATGGCGGAGATAGAAGATGTGGTCGCGTACATTATCGACCCTGTACCCAACTGCACCCAGATGATGTGCGACACGCTGACATATGACTTTATTAAGATTATCAGGCGCGCACGCCCGCACGTACCAATCATTATGGTGGAGGGTCCCATGTATCCCTATGCCAAATTTGACAGTTATTTCCGGGACTATCTGCCGGCAAAGAATGCGGCATTCCGCAAGAACTACGAACGCCTGAAAGCAGAGGGTGACGACCACCTGTACTACGTGACCTGCGAGGGTCTGACGGGACCGGACGAAGAGGGGACCGTGGACGGCATTCACCTGACGGACCTGGGGTTCCGCGCCTATGCAGACAAGTTGGAGGCGGTGCTGAGGCAATTGATAAAATAATTTAACGCACACACATATGAGGAAATTTTTCTTATTGATGCTGACATTGCTGTGCATGAGCGGTTTTGCACAAACGCAGAAGATAGCGGGCACAGTGATTGACGCAGACAACGGCGAGCCGATTATAGGTGCCAGCGTGCTGGAGGTGGGGTCTTCCAACGGCGTGGTGACCGACTTGGACGGCAATTTCAGTCTGAAAGTCGCCAACAAAGCCACCATCAAACTGAGTTACGTGGGCTATGAGACCGTTGAATTGGCAGCCAAAGCCAACATGGGAATCATCCAGTTGAAAGCCATAGCCCAAGTGCTGGAAGACGTGACGATTATGGGTCAGATGGCCAAACAGAGCAAGACGCCAGTGGCAGTGAGCCAAGTAAACGCCTTGGACATTGAGGAGCGCTTGGGTGGCGGCGAGTTCCCGGAGGTGCTGAAGAACACGCCGGGTGTGCATGCCAACGGCAATGGCGGCGGCTGGGGAGACTCGGAGATTTGGATGCGCGGTTTTGACAACACCAATGTAGCCACCATGATTAACGGTGTGCCGATGAATGACATGGAGGGTGGTACCGTCTATTGGAGCAACTGGCAGGGTCTGAGCGATGTGACCTCAGTGATGCAGACCCAGCGGGGTATGGGTGCCAGCAAGGTGAGTGCTCCGTCTGTGGGAGGTACGATCAACATCATCACCAAAGGTATAGATGCCAAGCGAGGCGGGGTCGTTTCCTACTCTATCGGCAATGACGGTGCCAACAAACTGCTGTTCTCCGTCAGCACCGGCTTGATGAGCAATGGCTGGGCAATCACCGTACTGGGTGCCAAGAGTTGGGGTAACGGCTATATCCAAGGCACCGGTTACAACGGGTACAGTTATTTTGCCAATATATCCAAGCGCATCAACGACCGTCACCAATTGTCATTGACCGGTTTTGGTGCTCCTCAGAGCCACTGGCAGCGTCCGAGCGGAAATAGCGGTGCGCTGACCTTGGCGGAATGGAACAACGTGAAGAAATACATGACCGATGGCATGGACTATCGTCGCTACAACCCCGCCTACGGCTACGCCAATAACGGCAAGCAGAAGGGTGCCAATTTCAACAAGTACCACAAGCCCCAAATCAGTCTGAACCACGTATGGCAGATTGACTATAAGTCATCGCTTTCCACGTCGTTGTACACTTCCATCGGCCGCGGTTTCGGCTACACGGCGGAGGCGAGTCCGTACAGCCAGTACGCCTACAGCGACTTGACTCGCGGTGCATACAATGGTGTGCTGACTACGGTTTTCCGCCGCGAGGACGGGTCCTTCGACTACGGCAAAGTGGAGGACATCAACGCGGCTTCCACCACCGGTTCGGAGTTAATCATAGCCGAGAACCGCAACTACCACAACTGGTACGGATTGGTAAGTACCTATCAGAACAAGTTCTTCGATGTGCTGGACATGACCGCCGGTTTGGACGTACGCTACTATCAAGGTATTCACCAGGCGGTTATCAGCGACCTGATGAGTGGCGAGTATTTCATCGATGCCACCCGCGTCAATAGTGTAACGGCAGAGAACAACTACCACCGCAACGACCCCGCTTGGGCATATCAGAAGATGACAGTAGGCGATGTGGTGTATCGCGACTATACAGGACACGTGATGCAAGAAGGCGCTTTCGCCACCTTGGAGTACTCGAAAGACAAATTGTCCGCCTTCATTAACGGCTCGTTCTCATATACCTCCTATTGGCGTGTGGACCGTTTCTACTACGACGAGAACCATCAGCGTAGCGAGACGGTGAACTTTGCCGGAGGAACCATCAAAGGCGGTGTCAATTACAATTTCAACGCATTCAACAACCTGTTTATTAATGCCGGATATATCAGCCGTGCGCCTAAGTTCAACGGCGCATTCATGTCGTCGAACGTGAGCCATGCGGTGAACAAAGATGCTGCGAACGAGAAGATTGCGTCTGCGGAGATTGGTTATGGGTTCCACAACCAGTACGTCAATTTCGTAGCCAATGCCTACTACACCCGCTGGATGGACAAGACGATGAGCCGCAGCACCACGCTGGACAACCAGTCAACAGGTTACATCAACATGACAGGCGTAAACGCGCAACACATGGGCTAGGAGTTCGAACTGAAAGCGCGCCCCGCTCAATGGGTGGAGTTGAACGCCATGCTGTCGTTGGGCGACTGGCGCTGGAAAGGCAAGGACGTGACCGGATATCTGTATGACGAGCACGGCAATGCCGTTACCTCCAACGGAACAGCCACGACGGTCGGCGCCGAAGACCACGCTTGGGCAAAAATCAATCTGGAGAACATCCGCGTAGGCGGTCAGGCACAAACCACAGCCAATGTGGGCGTCACCTTCAAGCCTTTCAAAGGATTCCGTATCGGTGCCGAATATACCATCTACGACCGCAACTATTCCTACTACTCTTTCTCGGGTTCGAACCTGACAGTAGGCAAGACGGTGAATGTGGTGGAGCCGTACCGTTGCCCCCTTGGCGGCGTGATGGATGTACGTGCCGGATATAGTTTTGACATCGGTCCTTTCCGCGCTTCGATTACAGCCAACATCACTAATGTGCTGGACCAACATTATATCGAAAAAGCCTGGAGCGCCAGCACCGTTACGCAGACTATTGCTGAAAACACCAAGGATAACATCTACTTCTTCTACAACAAAGGTCGTCAGTGGAATATCCGCTTCAAGTTGTCGTTCTAAAGCGCAATTAGCAAAATGTGTAAATGAGCAAATGAGAAAATGTGTAAATATATAAATGTGCAAATGATGAAAAGATATATATTTCTCGGTTTGGTCGGTGCCATGGCACTGGGTTCGTGCTCGAATTATTTCGACGAGAAGCAGTTGGACAACCATGACTACCAGCCCAAAGATGTGCGCACGTCGATGACATATACGCTCACCGGCGATGATGTTGCCATCATCAGCAAACAATGCACCTACAAGGGGAATGACACCGTTCCGTCGGTTTACGAGCAAAAAGCCCTTTCGCTGTGTACCGAAGAGGACTCGTCAGCCTACGCAGAATGGAAAAAGATTGCTTCACTGAAAGCGTTTACCGAAGACGCCGGCCCCGACATCTATCTGCCCATGTTTATGGCGTACAAGTTCCCCTACCTGGATGCCGGCACTATCTGCAACGTCACCTACCCTCTTTATGAAGGCAAGAGTGCAAGGGTGCAGGCGTTCAAGACCGCCGGAGCATATACGCTGGAAGAGGCAGACTACCGTGCTATTTGGGGCGGACGCGGAGCCAACTACCTCAACAGCGAGACTGTTGCAGGCATTCCGGCATTTCTCGCCAACAAGTTCCCCCTTTCCGAAGAGGGCAAAATTCTGGTTGTTGATTATAAGTACCTGCAGGAGCAGCCTGACACAATCTACCCACCCCTGCCCTATGTATGCTCTATCGGCGATTTCTTAGCGGCACAGGAGGACATCGAGCACCAACTTTCCGGAATGGTTGGCACGATTAAATCCGCCCGAAACGGACGTTTCTACCTCGTGGATGGCAATGACTCTATCTATGTCTATGGACTTGTGGACGAGACCGGCGCGAAAGTGTTCCAAGACAAAGGAATAGCACAAGGCGACCAACTGACAATAAAGGGTATCTACTCCATCTCAGCGGGAGAACCCGTCATCCAGAATGCCGTGTATGTTTCCCATTCCACTACGCCGGCACCCACTCGTCCCGCCCGCATCTCTGCTCTCCCGAAAGACACGATTATCAAGTCGGCTATCTATCAACTCTCTGCAGGCACTTGGCAACTATACCAAAACGACCAACTCACCGTTGCCGAAGCGCTGCCCAAGAAAGTGTATGAGAGCCTGAACGTCTATACGATTGAGAAACCGGAAGAGGTCATTCTCACCTATTTGCAAGACACGTATCGCTACCCGCAAGAGAAACAGATTTACCTCATTGCCTATAGCGGCACTTCCGGCGTAACGGCGGACGAATGGACGTACAACGGCACAGAGTTTGTGATGAACACCGGTTTCGTGGACGACGTGATGTCTTTTGTTCTGGGCAGTGCATGGGTGGCAAATATCTCCACCTACTACACCACCCCGTTCGTAGGAGACGGTCAGGCGGACTTTACCATTCAGCACGTCAACCTGGACGGCTTGAACTACGTATGGCGTTATCAGGCAGCGTATGGCATGACCGCATCCGCCTATGTGAGCGGCACCAACCACCCCGTGGAGGACTGGCTCATTTCTCCCAAAATCCGCCTAAAGAAGAGCGAAAAGCCCTATCTGACATTCATGCACGCCGTTCGCTATGGCAACGAGCAGTACAATAAAGAATGGCTGAAAGTAATGGTAACAAACAATTTCACCGGCGATGTCACCACTACGGAATGGGAGCACCTCGAGTTCCCTGATAGTATTCCGGACGGTTCCAACTGGACATTCCTCAGTTCCGGCAAGTTCGATTTGTCGAAATACAACAACGAATCTATCGTCATTGCATTCCAGTACAACACCACCACCGGAGAACTGACTTCGGCACCGACTTGGGAGATTCAGCAACTGTTGGTAGCCGAACCCGAGGAGGAGGAAAATACCGCAGAATAAGATTTTGACAACACAAATCATTAAAACCAAATAAAAATTATGAAGAAATTTCTCACATTATGCGCAGCCGTATTGGCTGCAATGAGCATGAACGCTCAAACGGTAATGGACTGCGATGCCGCTTACGATGCAGCCAAGGCACTCAATGCCGGCGACACACTCACCGTTGACCAAGTCGTTGCCATCGTAGAGGTAACGGGCTACGTAACCGATGGCGGCGCGGGTACACTCACCAACAAAAACGAGCAAACGTTCTACATCGGCAAGACTGCCCAAGAAACGGCCAAGACCCTGCAAGTGTATAAAGGTGTTATGCCCCAGGGAGCATCAGCCGTGAACAAAGGCGACCAAGTGAAAGTGACCGGTAAACTGATGCACTATGTCAACAAGTCGGGTACTACCAACGTAGCAGAGTTGGTTAATAGCACTGTTGAGATCCTCCAGCAACAGGTGGTAGTTGTGGATACCGTTCGCGATGAAACGGTCTGCGGCATTATCGCAGAGGGCGAGTCGCTCACCGCAGGTGCATATTCTGACGAGGTGTTTGAGATTGTTGTCACAGTGGACTCACTCACCTACACAAACCAAAACAATATGACACAAACGTTCTTCGTCAAGTGCGAAGACAACGGCAAATGGTTCCAAGTGTACAACGGCGCAATGGACCAACTCGCAGCGAACGGCGATACGGTTCTCGTTTCCGGTAAGATTATGCACTATGTAGATCAAAATCGCGATGTAGTAGAGTTCAACGCTCCAAACGTGAAACTCATTGCCAAGGCTCCGGCACAGCCTATCACTCGTGTCACCGTAGCCGAAGCATACCGTATCGGCATGCAACTTGAGAAAGGTGCCACAAGCAAAGAGGAGTACCTTGTTGTCGGCTATGTGGATAGCATTGCCACTCCTTATAGCGCACAATACAAAAACATCTCGTTCTTCATGTGCGACGATATGAGTGCCCCCACCTACAACTTCCAAGTTTATCGCGGCGCGTACACCGAAGACATCCCTGTCGGCACGCTCGTTTATTGCACCGGCATGATTCAACACTACTACAAGGCTGCTGAGGGCGAGAACGCCGAAGTGGAAATGATTGAACTCACCAGTGGCAAAGTTTCGCTCACCGATCCTACCAGCGCCATTTCGAACATTTCAGCCGAACAAACAGGCATCAAAGTAATCGAAAACGGCCAAATCTACATCATCAAGAACAATGTCAAGTATTCTGTTCTCGGAGTAGAGGTGAAGTAAAAAATCGTCCCCAAAACACCCTGCGAACACGCGTTTGCGGGGTGTTTTTCGTATATTCCGTCATTTTTTACACATTTTTCGTCAATTCTTCCGCCTTTATTTGGAAAATAAATAGTAATTTTGCAGCGTGAAATAAAAGCAAAAAACATAACACAATAAAATAATGAAAACAATTCGATTTTTTTTGGTATGCATGTCCCTGCTTTTAGCAGGAAATGTCTTTGCGCAGACCACGGAAGGGAAAGACTTCTGGGTTACATTCCTTCAGGCGGATCAGGACGACAACAACTCGCTGACGCTGTCGCTGTCCATCTCCTCACGTAACGATTGCAATGTCACCATTGCCAACCCGTTCACAGGCTACTCGGAAAATGTAGCCGTTACTGCCAACGAGATGAAGTTGGTGGAGATCTACCAAGACGGCAGCGTTCTTGCCGACAACGCCCGCAATGCCATGGCGGCAACGGGTAAAGTATGCTACGCAGTTCGCTCCGAAGTAGTGGATACTTGCGCGCTGCATATCACCTCCACCGAGGACATTGCCCTATTTGCCACCAACTACAAGAGGGCGACATTCGACGCCACCAACGTCATCCCGACGGCTTCGTTGCTGGACAAGTACATGGTGCAGACGTTCACCCCCTCTGACCACGCCGGCCCGAGTGATACGCAGGGCTCACACTTTGCCATCATCGCGGCAGAGGACAACACCGTAGTGGATTACTACCCTACCGTTCCTACCAAAGCCGTTAATGACGCTATCTATCGCCAAAACAACGGATATATCCTTACGGCAGAAGAGCAGGCGTTGGCAAACTTCAAGCCCGGAGACAAACTGACGACTCCCGTACTCATGAAGGGGCAGGTTTATTATGTTTGGACCGGAAAGAAAGACGATGTTGCCGGTGCCCTCAGCGGCACACGTGTTGAGGCGCGTAATGGCAAACATATTGCTGTTTTCCAGGGCTGCCCCCACACCAATATCCCCTATCAGAAAAAGCAGCGCGACCATATCTTCTCGCAAGCCATGCCTACGCAATATTGGGGCAACACCTTCGCCATCACAGCGTCAAAGAACCGCAAACGTGATATTATTCGTGTCATGGCACTGAACGATGGAACCGAGGTGCGCATCAACGGCAACCTGGTGCACACTTTCGATTTCTCGGTGGACACGAAACAGTACTGGCAGTTCGAGATTGGCGAGGAGTACGGCAGTCTCTCTTCCCCGCTGGTAAACGGCACCAGTTGCATGCTCACCACATCCTGCCCTTGCGCGGTACACCTGTTCATCGTTTCGCAACAATACGATGGCGACAAGAACAACAACGGCGACCCCGCCATGCTGTGGATTAACCCTATCGAGCAACAAATAGACCAAGTCACTTTTGCCACCTATAGCAGTGACAACGGTACCACTTACCACTACACCAACATCGTTACGAATGACCCCACCTCTATGACGCTGGATGGTGCCGACATCTCTGCCGATTTCGCACTGGTTGACGGCTCTTCTTCCTACTATTTTGCACAAAAGAGCCTCGGCACTACCGCGTCTTCACATACTCTTAAGAGTGATAACGGCAATTTCATCGCGCACGTTTATGGCTTCACCGAAAACGAAAGTTACGGTTATTCTGCCGGTGGCGCAACTGTTCCCTTGGAGCAGTATATCATGATCAACGGAGAACGCTTCTCCGCCAATAGTCAAAACGTACTCTGCGGACGCGACACTGTTCATTTCCAGTGCGACGCCAATTACGCTATCAGCAATATCACGTGGGATTTCGGTGACGGTCAAAAAGGTACCGGCATAGCTGTGGACCACTACTATGCCAACACCGCCGTTTACCAGGCATACGCCATCATCGAGCGCGAATCAAGCAACCTCTGTGCCGGTCAGATGGCAATCGACACCATTCCTATCACCGTCAATATCGGCAAACTGGAACTAACTATCCTCGACACGATTGACAATATCTGCGAAAACCGCAAACTCACGCTCCATTACAACAACACCGGTACAGCCATCAATAACAGCAACTGCACCTACTCGTTCAACGATAAAGCCAAACAGAATGGATTCAAGACCTCCGACCTTTCCTTTGGACCAAACTCATTCGTGCTGAATATTCCGGAAGGCGCCGAAGAGGGCGATGACTACTCTTTCACTATTGAGATCAGCACCGGTTGTGGAGACACCACTATGACTATCGGATACTCCGTGCCCTTCGACCCGAACAAACTGCTCGCACGCCGTTGGGACGATGTCCTCGCTGTCTATAATTCCGAAAAAACAGGCTACGATTTCGTTAGTTACCAATGGTACAAAGACGGCGAACCCATGGAGGGCAAAACCGGTCCTACACTCAGTCTCGACGAAATAGACTTCAGTAGCGAGTACTATGTATGCATGCAAACCGCCAACAATACGCAAGTGTGCACCTGCCCGACCAAATACTACCATTTGGAGAATGTGGGTGAAGACGTTGAATGGCGCAACAACATCACCGTCAACGCACTCTCCGTTGCCGCCGGTGGATGGATTTATGTCAATGCCGAAGAGGATGGCACCGCCACCACTTACGATGTGCGCGGAAACAAAGTGGAGGAGAAATCCTTCGCCCGTGAGGATGGCAGCGTGCAGATTTTCTTCAACCAAAGCGGACTGTACATTGTGGATGTTCGCGCCGGAAAAATGAAACAGAACTTCAAAATCTTCGTTTACTAATCATCATAGACAAACATAATGAAAATCACTGATATGAAACGAGTTTATATTATTTTGGGTTTGGTTGTGTTCAGTCTCTCGATGACGGCACAGGAAGCAGGAACACACCACTATATCAACCTCTATGCCAAAGCCGGATGGGCGGGAATGCTCGATGGCATGAGCGCATACAATAAATCGGTCAGTGCCGGAAATTTGGGATCCTACGACTTCTCCAACAAATCCCTGTTCGGCGGCCCCGGACTCGGACTCGGACTCGGATACGAACTGCAGGCTGGACATTTCCTATTCGATGTGGGTGTTGAAGCCGAGTGGCTGCGCTCTACAAGCAAATACGCCTTTGGTATATCCCGCGACATGGTCGATCCGTACAACCTCACCTATATCTACCGTTTTTACAACTGGCGGGAGACGCGCAACGGCATCTATGCCTCCGTACCCCTAATGCTCGGTGCACAGTTTGGCAGTTTCTACTTCCTCGCCGGTGCCAAAGTGGGTTACGGCATCTTTGCTAACTACAATAACTATGGCGACTACGATGTAGTGGCGTACGACCCCACCCTTGCCGGCGAAATTGGCGGCAACTCACACGGACTCGGCTTGCACCATGTGGATAAAAACGCCGAGGGATACAAGGGCAAACTCACCCTCAAGCAACCGGATGTACGCGCTGCACTCGAACTGGGACTTGACCTCGACCAATGGATTCAGGCACCCGCAGACCGCCGCCGTAATAACAATCGTGGCGGACAGCGTGGCAGACGTCCCAAATACGAGCCTTTCAGCCGTCAGGACGTACACTATCGCATCGCACTTTTCGCCGAATACGGATTCATGAACATGAATGGCGGCGAGGCTGCACAACCGTTGGTTTACACCAATGCCAAGAGTGAGGAACCCACCGGTAGCAATTCCGTCCTCAGCGACAACAAGATGAACAACCTCTTTGCTGGTATCAAGTTCACCGTGCAGTTCGAAGTAGGTAAGAAAATCAACTATCCCGCCCCCGTGCAACCGTCCTATTTCATCCTCAAGATTGTGGACGAGAACGGCGAACCCACCAACGCCAAAGTGCAAGTCTTCAACGAGAGCAAACAGCGTACAACTATTCAAGGACGCGAAATCAAGAAAGGCCGCATGGCAAAGAGTTACCCCAAAGGGTCGTACATCATGCGTATCCAGAAAGGCGACTACTACGCCGACTCGGTTAGTTTTGCCATTGTGGAGCCGGGTACTGTCGATAGTGTAACCGTTCAACTCCGTCCGCTGCCGAAGATTGAAGAGGTGATTGAAGAACCCGAAGTTATTATTGGCCAGACCTTCATCCTCCACAACATGAACTTCGCAACGAACCAGACAACTATCCTGCCCGGCTCGGAAGACGCGCTGAACACCCTCTACAACTTCCTGCAGGCGAACCCCAACGGACGCATCAAAATTATCGGTCACACCGATTCAGTCGGCAAAGACGACTTCAACCAACGCCTTTCTGAGGGTCGTGCCAATGCTATCCGTGACGAACTTGTCAAACGTGGCATTGCCGAAGACCGTATCGCCACTGAAGGTCGCGGCGAAACCGAACCCATCGCGGACAACGAGACCGAAGAGGGCCGCGCACAAAACCGCCGCGTCGAAATCGAGATACTGCAACTGTAATTTCATGGTCAAGAGGTAAGACAAGAGTAATACCATTGTAATACCATTGTAATACCATTCGGGTTACTCCTTATGACAACAACCATAAGATAACCATAAGATGACCATAAGATAACCATATG
>CAMOMF010000090.1 GCA_946619625.1 uncultured Bacteroidales bacterium | reverse complement strand
CAGTTTGCCGCCATATTTGTTTATCATATCAACATACTCCTGCGGAACAGAAGAAGATCCATGAAGAACGATGGGGAATCCGGGGAGTTGCTCCATTACAGCATCGAGCACGTCAAAAGCCAATGGAGGAGGAACAAGACGACCGGTCTTGGGGTCGCGTGTGCACTGTTCCGGAGTGAACTTGTAGGCACCGTGGCTGGTACCGATGGAGATGGCGAGCGAGTCGCAGCCTGAGCGGGTAGCAAAATCAACCACTTCTTCGGGTTTGGTGTAGTGACTTACCTCAGATGCCACTTCCTCCTCAACGCCTGCGAGAACGCCCAATTCCGCCTCAACGGTTACGTCAAATTGGTGTGCATAGTCCACTACTTTCTTGGTGAGGGCGATATTCTCCTCGTAAGGCAGAGAAGAAGCGTCAATCATTACGCTGGAGAAGCCGAAGTCCACGCAACTCTTGCAGAGTTCGAAAGAGTCACCATGGTCGAGGTGCAGACAGATCTGCGGGTTTTCCCAGCCCAGTTCTTTGGCGTACTCTACCGCACCCTGTGCCATATAGCGGAGGAGTGTTTGGTTGGCATAGTTGCGAGCGCCCTTGGAAACTTGCAGGATAACAGGGCTCTTGGTGTCAGCAGCAGCCTTGATGATAGCCTGGAGTTGCTCCATGTTGTTGAAGTTGAAGGCGGGAATTGCGTATCCGCCTTTGATTGCCTTTGCAAACATCTCGCGGGTGTTTACGAGGCCAAGTTCTTTGTAGCTTACCATAATAAAAAAAGTTTTAAGTTGTTTATATTTTGTTTTATTTTTGTATGCATGTTTGTAGCCTTATATCATAATAATAGCATAATAATATCATAATAATAACATAATAATACCATAATAATATCATAATAATATCATAATAGAGTATCTACTTTGATAGTTCCAACATGCGGTCAATGCAGACAATTGCCTTTGCGGCTATTTCGGGAGCAACATGTATCTCGTTGGTCTCGTTGAGGAGACAGTCATAGAGTTTCTGCATGGTGTTGAGTCGCATGTAGTTGCACTCGTTGCAAGCGCAAGGGATGAGGTTGCCGTCTTTGTCAAAGGATTCACTCATTTCCGGCGGTACAGGAATAAAGGTTTTGTCCGGGCATGCGCGATTCATTTCGAAAAGGATACCCGACTCGGTCGCCACCAGAAACTCGTTTGAATCGGAATTTTTGGCATAATCGAGCAATGCAGCCGTAGAGCCTACCACATCAGCCAGGGTGATAATAGCGGCTTTGCACTCGGGATGAGCGAGTAC
The DNA here is from genome assembly GCA_946619625.1 of uncultured Bacteroidales bacterium. Lineage (GTDB taxonomy): Bacteria > Bacteroidota > Bacteroidia > Bacteroidales > Paludibacteraceae > Colicola. Next base: position 18,977 of record CAMOMF010000090.1, on the reverse strand, counting down.
CTTGGCATGGGGGTACTGTTTTTTGAGTGCGACAAGCCGCTCTACCGAGAAACGCTCATGCACATGACACGCCCCGTTCCAAAGAATCATGTGCCTGCCGGTGACACTATTTATATAATTACCGAGGTTCTTGTCGGGACCGAAAATCAGTTTGGCATCCTTGGGGAAAGTGTCCACAATCTTGCGTGCATTGGAACTGGTGACACATACGTCTGTCAGCGCTTTGACCTCGGCGGTGGTATTGACGTAACTAATAACGGTGTGGTCCGGGTGTTCCGCCTTGAATCGTGCCAAGTCCTCCGCCTTGCAACTGTCCGCCAGTGAGCAGCCTGCATTCGGGTCTGGAACAAGAACTTTCTTGTCGGGACAGATGATTTTAGCCGTTTCTCCCATGAAGTGCACTCCGCAGAGAACAATGATGTCGGCATTGGTTTTCTTGGCTTGTTGAGCCAATGCGAGTGAATCGCCAATAAAGTCGGCAATTTGCTGGATGTCCGCCGTTTGATAATAGTGCGCCATGATGACGGCATTTTTCTGACGGCGCAGTTGGTTGATTTGTTCTATGAGTTGGTCGTTTTGCATGACTCTCGGATTGTGAAAATATAGTATAAATATATTTCTTTTAAAAATCTCTTATTTTTTATATCGTGTTGATAAAGTTGATAAGTTTTGTAACCATCGCTAAATCAAAAAGGTGATGTTGTTAATAAATCAGGATGTCAGCTTGAGTTGTGTGAACAACGACGAGTTATGAAAAATTATCAACTTGTATCAACATAGTTTTCAACAGCATGTTTACAGCCACTTCTTCAGTCGGAATATCAGTAGTACCAATCCTGTGAAAATCAGCATTAAAGCGATAGAGAAGAGGTATCCGTGCTGCCAGTGGAGTTCGGGCATGAAGTCGAAGTTCATACCATACATACTGGCGACCAAGGTGGGTGGCAGGAAGATGACGTTGACCACGGTGAAAATCTTGATAATCTTGTTCTGCTCGATGTTCACCAAGCCGAGGAAAGTATCCTGCAGGTAGTCCAAACGGTCAAACCCGAACTTGGTGTATTCGAACAGTGAATTGATATCCTTGATGATCATGGTTAGTCGTGGTTGCAGTTCCTCGGGGAAAAAATCGCACTTGAGGATATTACTGATAACACGCTGTTTGTCCATGATATTTTGTCGGATGATAGTTACTTTTTCCTGCAAGTCCTTGATTTGGATAAGTACGTCTTCATCCACACTGTTGCTTGTTTTAGTAATGATTTCAGACAGTCGGGTGATTTCGTCGGTGGTGTCCTCAATCATGTCGGCATCGTACTCTACCCGGGTCTCGAACAGTGCCACCAAGACGTGGAATCCGGTGGGAAAGTTACGTGTATTGACGAACATTTTCTTGACCGTGTCGTTGAAGGTCATCATGTCCACATCCCGGACGGAGACCAGAATGCTGTTTTTCAAGATGAAACTGACCGGCTCGGTGTCGAAATTGTCTTGGAGGAAGTTGCTGTTTGCAACGATGGAGTCGTCGGTTTGCATGTAACGCGAGGACATCTCAATCTCCTCAATTTCCTCGTCCTCCTGGATGTAAATTTTGAGGAAACTTTCCAATTCGTTTTCCACCTCTTCTTTCACATCAACGAGGTCAATCCAGATAATATCCTTCTTATCCAGTTCTTTGAGCGTATCAATGGTCCGTGCAATCCGGATTTTTTCTTTTTCTTTGTAAAATATTCTCAGTTCAGACATTGGTTCTCATTTTTAGGTAGTGATTGTTCAATTCTGTTGGTGAGCAGCGCAAACTCGTCCACTGAAAGTTGTTCAGGTCTTTTGGTAAAGACGGGGTCTTGTAGTATGGGGTTGTCTTTTCCTACGAGAGCCATGAGCGAGTTGCGCATCTGTTTTCGTCGCTGATTGAAGGCTGTTTTGACCACAGTTTTGAATAGTGCCTCATTGCAATTCATGTACTGTCGGTGGTTTCGGGTAAGCCTGATGACAGCCGATTTGACCTTTGGAGGCGGGTCAAACACATACTCATGCACGGTGAATAAGTATTCAATGTCGTAGTATGCTTGCAAGAGTACTGACAATATTCCGTAGGCTTTACAACCTGGCTTGGCAGCCATTCGTTCCGCCACCTCTTTCTGTATCATGCCTGAACAGACGGGAATGCGGTCTTTGTATTCCAGTACTTTGAAGAAGATTTGTGAGGATATATTGTATGGATAATTGCCTATGACGCAGAAGTTTCCGTCGGGGTAAAGTTGGTTGAGGTCTAATTTGAGAAAATCCCCCTCAATAAGTTGCAGGCTGTGACCTAGTTGTTGCTTGAAGCGGTTCAGAAGGTACGGTATGGACTCTCTGTCAATCTCGATAGCGGTAGTTTGGTAGTGCGGGTTTTCTACAAGGAATTGGGTAAGTACACCCATGCCGGGTCCAATTTCCAGGACCCGGATAGTCTGCTCACCCGTTGTGGCAACAAGCAGAGTGTCTGATATCTGCTGTGCAATCTGAAGGTCTTTCAGAAAGTGTTGTCCCAATTGCTTTTTCGCCCTTACTTTCCGCATTATTAGGTGGTTGGTCGTCCATAAACAGTTTTAGTTTGTCTTTTTGCTAAAAAAATGCTGTTTCGGTGTAAAATATTTGTTTATTTCAAAAAAATGTGTTAACTTTGCACCGTATTTTGGTTGTTGATAACCATGCAGCACGCTTAGCGGCTGCAAAGTTACAAAAAAAAAATGATAAAAACAAATGTTAGCGTCATTTATTACGAAAATAATAGACTTTTTCTATGAAAAAATAGAAAAAATAGTTCCAAAGTTCTCCAAAATAGTCTCGCCGGAGTTCTTTCGTTACGGTTTTTGCGGTTGTGCGAACATGGTGTTAGACTGGGTTTTGTACTTTTTGATTTACAATTTCGTGCTGCGACATGAGATGTTGGAATTGGGTTTTGTGACCATTTCGTCACACATTGCAGCGTTTGGAATTGTTTTTCCCATCACTTTATTCACGGGTTTTTGGCTCAACAGGAACGTCACGTTTGCGCAGTCTTCTTTGCGGGAGTGGCACCAGTTGTACAGGTACATAGTAATTGTGGGTACCAACCTGTTGGTTATGTACTCGGGACTGAAATTGTTTGTGGATATGTGCGGGTTTTACCCCACCCCGTCCAAGATGCTGGTGACCGGTATCACTGTAGCAATCTCTTATTTTGGACAGAAATATTACTCGTTCCGTAAATGATAAGTATGGATATGAAGCGTGTTTTCTCTTTTGTTTTGGTTAGTGTGTTGGCACTGGTTTATTGCGCGCCTGCATTTGGTTGGGGGCAGAAAGGGCATCGTATAATCGTAAAGATTGCGTACGATAATATGAATCTGCGAGCCAAAAGGGCTGTGGAAAAGTATCTTGGCAAGGAGGGTATGGTTTATTGGACCAACTGGGCGGACGAAATAAAAAGTGACACTATTTACCCCTACAGTCACGACTGGCACTATCAGGATTTTCCTGCCGGATTGACCTATGACGATATTGCCGGAGCATTGGTGGATTACCCCAAGGAGGGTGGCAATCTGTTCAGGGCGTTGGATTCGATTGAAAATGTGCTAAGAGAGCAAGTCAAACAAAGGGCTGTTGACCCGCATACGCTGCGGTTTTTCATCCATCTGAACGGCGATTTGTATTGTCCCATGCACTTGGCACATTTGGACGATAAAGGTGGAAATACAGTCAAAGTGAAATGGTTTGGACAGAACACCAACCTGCATGCCGTGTGGGACACCAAATTGATTGATTCACAGGGATACAGTTACAGCGAGTATGCTGATATTTTGCAGAAAAAATATGCTGATCTGCGGAAAGGATTGTTGCGCGATGATTATTCCCAAACGGACATGATTTGGCAAACATACCGACTTACTACGGATATTTACACCTACCAGCAGTCGTGGGATGGCAACGCATACCATTATATTTATCGTTGGCACGAACCCATGGAACAGCAACTCTACAAGGCCGGCATCCGCCTGGCAAGGGTGCTGAACAAACTTTTCTAGTTATTATAGTTTTTACTAGTTCTACTAGTTTCTACTAGTATGTATTGCCCTTTGGGTTGTGCTTTTCTCTACTGCGTTCTGATCAATCACTACGCGTGGCATGCTTCGCTGTTTGAGATTATTTCCAACCAAAAAAATGTTTAACATTTTTCGAACGGAGTGCTTACCCTCTCCATACCCTCTATATGCCCTCCTCGTACCAATTTGGCGGAGCCGTTCGAATTATTCGTGTACTTTTTCTTTTGACCACGCACGAATCATTCTTTTTTAAGCTCAAATCTGCAAAATAAGACGTTTTGACGCTCAAAAATTTGCAAAATAAGATGTTTTGGTGCTAAAAAATTTGCAAAATAAGATGTTTTAGTGCTAAAAAATATGCAAAATAAGACGTTTTGCTTGCATATATCATTTATTTTTATTAACTTTGCAGCGCGAATTGAAAATAGTTGTATTATGCGAAACATAGAACAAATCTTGGCAGACCAAAGACAGGAACTCATGACAATTGATTGTAATGCGTTACTATCCCGCCGTGAAGAAAAGCAAATTAACTTGAACAGTAAATTGGCTCAGGTGGTTATAGGAGTGCGTCGTGCAGGAAAGTCCGTACTCTGCCAAAAAGTCCTGTGTGAGAGTAATGTGCAATTTGCATACGTCAATTTTGATGATGAAAATCTCGCAAGCATACAAGTATCCGAGTTAAATGATATAGTAGAGGCCTTGTATCGTATCTACGGAGATTATACACATCTGTTTATTGATGAAATACAAAATGCGCCGCGTTGGCCTTTGTTTGTCAACAGATTATTGCGCCAGGGTCTGCACTTGATTTTGACAGGGAGTAATGCCAATTTGTTAAGTGAAGAGTTGATTACTCACCTTACCGGCCGCTATAACGAAATACGACTTTTCCCTTTCTCTTTTGAGGAATATTGCCGTATTCATGCAGTTGATTTGTTCGGACGCACCACTAAGAATATAGGTTTGCGCGGTCACGCCCTTAACGAGTACCTTTTGAATGGAGGTTTTCCGGAAACCATGGATGGGTCGATAGATAAAACGGTATATACCAAGACCCTGCTTGATGCGATTATAAAGAAAGATATATGCAGGCGCTATAAAGTACGTTACCCTGCTTCTTTACGACAAGTGGCAGACACTATCATAGATAATTTTTGCCAGGAAATCAACTTTGAGGACATCCGCAAGAGTTACGATATCCGTTCAGTTCAAACGGTCAAAAATTATGTGTCATATCTTGGAAATGCTTATTTGACTCGCACCTTGCACAAGTATTCCTTCAAGAGTAAGGAGCGTCAAACTAATCTGAAAGAATATGTTATTGACAACGCATTCTTAAGCAATCGTGACACTGCTTTGCAGCCTGAGAATATGGGCTGGAGGTTGGAAAATGTGGTCGCTGTAGAGTTGCTCCGCCGTCAAAAATATGTAGATGAACAATTGTATTATTTGCGTGAAAGCAATCGGTATGAAGTGGATTTCGTACGCACCGAAATGAGCAAAGTAAAAGAACTGATTCAGGTTACGTATGATTTTAGAAATCCATCTACCAAACTCTACAATCGGGAAGTTGGGGGATTAATCAAAGCCGCCAAAAAAACAGGTTGTGATGTGTTAACCCTCATTGTGATGTACGGTGAGACAGGAATCATTGAGCACGAAGGAAAAAAAATCCGCGTCATCAGCGCTGACGAATGGCTGATAGGGATGGAGTAATTCATATTAAGAACGTCCACTTCATTTTTTCACATTCGCTCATCATTAATGGTTTGAAGTTGTTCTCTCAATATTTGCCGGCGTCGGTGATGTGGATGATGATGAAGTCCCATATAGGACGGTCCACATACTCCACGGCGATGGAGACCTCAATAGGGCAGTCCTTGGGCATTTCCAAAGCCATGTCGGTTCCGCGAGTCACCCATTTGGTTTTGGAGTCCTTGTCGAATTTACCTTTGAGGTTATAGACTCCGTACAGTTCTTTCACTTCACTCAGATCGTTGACAATAACGATCCGGCAGTTGAGACTGTCTAAGGAAGTCTCGTTGACAACACGAATCATGTTGTACCTGTCTTCCGGTCCTTCCACGGTGAAGGGTTTCATGTTTTGTGCAGATGCACAGATACCGCCCATCAAGAGCATTGTCAGAAGTAGTGCCTTTGAGGCTGTAAATTTTTTCAGTGACATATGGTGTAAGTGTTTATTGTTACAAATCGGCTGCAAAGGTATAAATAATTTTTGATATATGCAACAGAAAAACGTCTTTTTGTTGTTTTTTCCTCTATTATATGGATAATTAGCGTTAGATTTGTTGTTAATTGAGTGATTTTTCAGTAGTTGATCCGCAGCAGGAGATGCGCATCGGTGCGGGTGGCACGGGTGAGGGCACGTGCTTTTACCCATGTGGGGGTATAGACTGTTTCGGAGAGTTTGAAATAGAGGGCGAAATGGTTGTTAATATGGTAGCGTGAGTTGAGGTAGAACCGTGCCCCCTGTCCGTAGGAGGCGGGGATACTGAAAGCGTAGAGGACGTCATTCTCGTAGGCATAGATGCGGTTGTTCCAGTTCTGTGCATCGAACCACTCTGCCCTGAATTGCAGCACGATGGGTACAGAAGTGAAATGATAGTGTACATCCTGTGTGACAGTGTAGCCGGTAGTGAGTCGGGCATCGGGGTGTTTGTCCGGGTCGTAGGTGCAAAGAGAGCCCCTGAGCGAGGTTTCCAATTGCCATCCGCCGGATTGCCATCGCAGTAGATATTGTGCCTGCAGTCGGTCTAAAAATGCACTGTTTTTCCGTTTCCATCGGAGTTTGAGGTTCATGTGAGGGAGTTTTGCAGGGGTCCAACCTATATCGGTTTGCAACTCGACTCCGCCGATAGTGTCCGGTGTGGCATACTTGGGTCCACTGAAACGAAAGAGATCGGCATACAAAGCAAACCGCCAGTCCTTGAGGCTGAGTATCTCGGTGCCGGCATAGAGTCCCAACTCGTCGTTGTTTTTGGTTGTTTCCCCGAAAGCAGCCGCCAACCTGTTGTCGAACCAAGGTGAATAGTATCTGCCCAAAAGGAGGAAATGGATATCGTTGGTAGCTGCCATCTTGGAGCCAACGAGTGTTGCCACTCCCCATCGTGTGTTCTGTGCCACTGCCACTTCGCCGAAGAGGGTGAGCCACTGGAAATGGTAGAAAGCGTGTGCTCCGATGACTGCTTGCCGGTTACCCTGAAAATACTTGGTATTATAATATTTATGACGTATATGCAGGGAGTCGCTGAAGAAAGTCTGGGTAGCGGTGACCCCCACCCTGAGATGTTTCCACGTGTAGGCAGCGTTGGCACCAATAAGGTGTTGCCAGATATCGTTTTCTTTGCGGCATGAATACCACACCGATGTTTCTACCGGACCTAACGAGACGGTAGTGCCCACCCCTCTGAAGAAAGGCAGACCTCCTGTCCCTCCGTATTTTTTCAGTCCCTGACTGCCGAATTGGATATTGTTGATATAGGCAGTTTTGCCCATGCGCATCTGTCCGCTGACCACCAGTCCCAAACCATAGTTGGCCCTGTAATCGCCAAGAACAAGTGTTTGCAGTCTGCCTATATTGCTGAGTTGTGCATAACCTCCACAGTGGTTGGCGAGATAGGTGTCCGGTCCCCACCAATTACTGCCCACATCATGCTTGAGGGTGATACCCATGTCAAGGGTGTGCATGCTGGAAAACCGGTACTTGAAGTTCGAGTAGATCGGGTCGTTGAGGTTGGATTCAATGTTGCGTGCATCAATGCGCCAATCCACTTCATGGTGCGAGTTGATGAAGAGGTCCCGTGCATATATCTTGTTTTTTTGTGCAGGTCCCGCCTCGATAAAATGTGCGAGAAAACGGTATTCCCACTCGCGTAATCCCGGTATGAGTTGCACCTCGTAGATAGTGTGCAGCGGGTGCTCATCGCGGTAAAGCAGAATTTTGTCGATTTGTTCTTCGCTGAGAAAAAAGAGGTCTTGTAGTTGATTTCTGGTGGCTTGGTTGATATTGATTTTGTGCAAACTGAGGTGCATTAGCTGTTCCTGCATCTGTTCGAAATCCGCTTCTGCCCCCTCCTCAATGACCGTATGGTAGATATCCTCAATGACATGCGTCAACTCGTAGTCCTCTTGTGCGCATAGAGGAAACAGTATCCCGCAAAATAGTGCTATAAGTGTAGTTTTTCTCATCAACCAAGCATGGAGATTGCTTTTTCCAATGCAGAGGCAAAAGTGTGTATATCGTTTTCGTCGTTGTACAGACCAAATGAGACACGCACTGTTCCAGGAATTCCCAGTGTATCCATAAGGGGCTCTGCACAATGATGTCCCGTGCGGATGGCGACCCCTTGCTTATCCAAGAGGACTCCGATATCATAGGGGTGGATGAGGGTATTATGGCTGTTATAGACATTGAAACTGATGACACCATACTTGTCTTGTTCTTCGGCATAGATATGCAGTGTGCAGCCATTGAGATGAATATTGTGCATTGCCTGTTGGGTCAGTTGAACCAACTGTTTCTCATGCTGTTCAATGGCATCTTGTCCAACAGAGAGGATATAGTCGATGGCTTTTGCGAATGCGTAACTGCCGTTGAAGTCGGGTGTACCCGCCTCGAACTTGTAGGGTAAGGTATTGTAGGTAGTGTTGTCCCAACGGACATGGTTAATCATTTCTCCGCCACCTTCTGCAGGGGGCAGTTGGTCGAGCCAGTGCTCTTTGCCATACAGCACTCCTATGCCCGTTGGACCATACATTTTGTGCGCAGAGAAAACGAGAAAATCACAGCCCATCTCTTGTACATTGATGTGTATATGCGGCACGGATTGGGCACCATCCACGCAAATAGGAATACCGTGAGAATGGGCTATTTGTATAATCTGTTTCACCGGATTTTTCGTGCCGAGCACGTTGCTGATATGTGCCACGGAGATAAGGCGGGTGTGGTCGTCAATCAAGTCCTGTAAAGCATTCGTATTGAGTGTCAAGTCCGCATGAAGAGGTATGACACGCAGTTGGGCTTTTTTGCGTTGACAGAGCATCTGCCATGGCACGATATTGGAGTGGTGTTCCACCGCACTGACGATGATATTATCCCCGGCATGGACAAGCGCCTCGCCAAACGAAAAAGCAAGAGTATTGACCGCGTCTGTAGTGCCCTTGGTAAAGATAATTTCTTTAGGCGAAGCGGCACCAATGAATGAGGCGACAGCGGCCCTGGCCTCTTCATGCATGGTGGTGGCAATTTGGCTGAGTTTGTGGACGCCCCGGTGGATGTTGGCATTGCAGTGTTCGTAGGCATAAGTGATGGCGTTGATTACCTGAACAGGTTTTTGCGAGGTGGCTGCATTGTCCAAGTAAACAAGCGGTTTGCCGTAAACGGTTTCTTGTAATATAGGAAAATCGGCTCTATTCATCAGGGTTTGTATTTTGATTGTTCCAAAATTAGTTGTGCATCGTTGTTGGCGAGTAATTGCTTGAGAGTTACCTGCGGGTTGTGCTCCATGTAACTTTGTACAATCCGCCACCCTACCCACATACCTAATCTGCCGGGCGATTGTTGGCTGACCTCTGAGGTGAAAGGACCGTCATTGAGGTAACTGGTGAGTACCAACGGGTCGGTTTTGTACAGGTCTTTTTTATCCATGATCAGTCCCCAGACAGCCCGCTCGTTGTTGATACACCACTGCCATTGCTGGCGGGTGTATCCTGCCACCTCCCAAGGCTCTTCGTCAGGGAAAAGGAGTGAGGTGATGAACATGATTTTTCCGCGGTAAATCATATTTTCCAGCAACCGGCTTTTTTCACTGGCAAACGGGATATGTGTAAAGAGAAAATAGGTCATGATATCCACAGGGATACACTCTTTGCGCATGGTTTGTTTCTGGTAGTCATAAACTACTCGGTTGTAGTATTCGTAGTCGCTGCCAAGGTACATGTCTATTCCAACGGCTATATTGCCGTCAGGAGTGCCGGAAAGGGCGCGGTTGAAACCGCTGATGAAGAAATATATCTCCGGCAATTCTGTGGGGTAGAAAGTGGAAAGTCTGCCAAAAGCGGTATTCAGTTCTTTTTGAATATCAGTGATATCGGCAAAAGTCTCTGCACACTTGGCATTGGTGGTGCGGAAACCATAGGTAGTGTCGTGCAGGAACTGCGGAATGACGCGGCGCAGGTAGGTGGTGTCTTCCACCGGTATGCCAAGAATTTCTTCCACCCAGAAAGGCATGAAATCAGGGTACTCGTCGTATAGTTCTTCGATGGCATCCACAGGGGTGATGCTGTCGGAAAAAACATCCAATTTCAAGAAAGAACGGTCGAAGCGAAGAATGTGAATATCTGCCGGAGGGGTGTTGTCCGGAAAATATGACCGAGTGCCTGTGCAGGATACCAGCAGTAATGTAGTGATGAGTATGTTGAATAGGCGTTTCATGCTTCTTCTTTGATTTGTCCGTCTTTTATTTCGATGATGCGGTCACTGATAGCAGCCAGTTCATGGTCGTGCGTGACGATGATGATTGTCTGGTTATACTTGTCGCGCATTTCCAGCAGGAGGTGGTGCAGTTCCTTTTTGTTCCTACTGTCCAGACTGCCACTGGGTTCATCCGCCAGAATGACGGAGGGTTGCATCATCATGGCCCTGGCTGCAGCCACACGCTGTTTTTCGCCTCCGGAAAGTTCGTTAGGTTTGTGGGTAATACGTTCCTTCAATCCCATGTTTTCCAGCAGTGATAGCGCTCTTTGTCTTGCTTGTTTGTCAGGTTCACCCGCTATGAGTGCGGGCATCATGACGTTCTCCAAAGCGTTGAACTCGGGCAGGAGGCGATGAAATTGGAAAATAAACCCGATATGTTTGTTACGAAACTCAGCGAGTGCGGTATCATTGAGTTGGAAAACATTGGTGTTATCAATGATAATCTCCCCCTTGTCGGGTTTATCCAATGTACCGATGATTTGCAGCAAGGTGGTTTTGCCTGCACCGCTTTGTCCAATGATGCAGACAATCTCTCCTTTCTTTACCGTCAGGTTGACTCCTTTGAGTACCTGCAGTGATCCGAAACTTTTCCAAATATCTTTAATCTCTATCATGTGCGATGTTGTTTAGTCGTCAATAGTAACAGAATGTGTGCCGTCCGGATTCACTTCAAAGTCGAGCATGACAGTGTCTTCGGGTAATAAATCTTTTATCACATCCGGCCATTCAATAAAGCAGTAGTTGCCGGAATAAAGATAGTCTTCCGCTCCGAGGTTCATTGCTTCATTGAGGTTCTTCAGACGGTAACAATCAAAGTGGTAGATTTCTTTACCGTGTGCATCCTCATACACATTGACGATGGCGAAGGTGGGACTGTTGACGATATCGTTGCTACCCATCTCCTCGCATAGTTGTTTGATGAAGGTTGTTTTTCCCGCACCCATGTTTCCTTGCAGTGCAAAAACGCGTTGATTGGGAAATTGGTGCAATATATCAGTTGCAGGTACAGTCTGCCCGTTCCTTGTGACGAGCAGTTTGCCATCCGTATTTTGTGATAAAATATATTTCATTTCAATCTATTTTTGCTGTGTTTCCAATCGAGATCTGGTTGAAGATTCGATTCTCAGCGCGATAAATGGTTGTTAAAATAATTGTAAACAATTGAACCTTTGCTATTTCCAATTAGTTCAATCAGGTCCGCAAGTTTTGCCTCCTTGAGACGTTTTACGCTGCCAAAATGCTTTAATAGCATATTTTTAGTCTTTTCACCTATTCCTTTTATATTATCCAGTTCGCTGGCTGTTTGGGTCTTGCTTCGTTTCTGTTTGTGATAGGTGATAGCAAAGCGGTGCACCTCGTCTTGGATTTGTGTGAGGAAATGGAAGAGTTCATCTGTGGGTTTCATACCAATCTCTACCGGCGGTTCGCCGAAGAGGAGAGTGGAGGTACGGTGCTTGTTATCCTTTACCAATCCTGCTATGGGGATGTTTAATCCTAATTGTTGTTCAGTTGCCTCGCGAATAGCACGCATTTGCCCGATGCCTCCATCAGCAATAATCAGGTTGGGTAGTTCGGAGTTCTCATCGACCAAGTGTTTGTACCGCCGATACACAATCTCGCGCATGCTCGCGTAGTCATCTGCACCCTCTACAGTTTTGATAGTAAATCGTTTATAGTCCTGTTTGCTAGGTTTGGCTTTCTTGAAAACCACACATCCTGCCACTGCATCGGTACCTTGGATGTTGGAGTTATCAAAGCTCTCAATCCACATTGGCACTTCGTTCAGTTTCAGTGCTTTTTGCAGTTGGGTGAGAATCCTCATAGAAAGCTGGTCCGGGTTCAGTTTATCGGCTTGTTTGAGGCGGTCCAGTTTGTATTGTCTTACGTTCTGCATTGCCAAGTCGAGCAGTTTTTTGCGGTCTCCTGATGTAGGGCAACTGCATTTAACTGTTTGGTCGTGCCATTCGGGAACAAATGGTACAACAATATCAGTGGTGTTACTTTCAAGTTTTTGTCTCAGTTCGGTGATACCGTAGGCGAGCATCTCTTCTTTGGTTTCATCCAAGCGTTTTTTGTACTCTATGGTTTGTCCTTGTACGATGCTGCCTTTGTGTATTTTCAGCATGCTGATATATACGTTTTGTTCTTGTTCATCGTAGCCGAACACATCTATGTCGCGTACACTGGAGCCTGTAATGACGGTTTTGCTTTTGAATTTCTCTAACAGCAGGTATTTTTCCTTGATTGTTTCTGCTTCTTCAAATTTAAGTTTAGCTGCCAAGTTCTGCATCTCAGAGAGCATTTTTTCGCTGATTTCATCGGCATCTCCTTTGATAATTTTTCTTGCGGATTCGATGTACGATGTATATGTCTCTTTATCTATATATGCTTCGCAGACACCGCAACATTTTTTAAGATGATACTTCAAGCATACTTTGTGCTTACCGTCCTGAATGCTCTTGTCTGTTATTGTAATGTGGCATGTACGGATCGGGTACAATTGGTGTATGAGTTCCATTACCAAGTCCACCGTGTTACTGAAGCTGTATGGTCCGTAGTATTCCCCTACCCCTTTTATGATGTTTCTGGTTTTGAATATGCGTGGATATGGTTCTTTGGTGATGCAGATACTTGGATAACTTTTACCATCTTTTAGCAGAATGTTGTAGTGCGGTTGGTACTGCTTTATCAGGTTATTTTCCAACAGAAATGCATCCTGTTCGCTTTGTACAACAATATACTTGAGGTCGGCAATGTTCTTTACGAGCATTTGCGTTTTGTAACTTTCGTGCTCTTTGTTGAAGTAACTATTGACGCGCCTTTTCAGGTTCTTTGCTTTACCCACATATATGATAGTTCCTTCCGAGTTGAAGTATTGGTATACCCCCGGACTATCTGGAAGGCTCTTCAGAATTGCTTCTATATGCGGACTGGGTTTCATTATTTAGAAATGTATCAATGAATGTACCTCTATATCTTTGTCGAATTTGTCACGTCCATGCAGGGCGTCTAATTCTACGATGAAGTCAACATAGATTTTCTTTACCCCAATCTTTTTTGCCAGTTTGATTGCAGCGCTCATTGTTCCTCCTGTTGCGAGTAAGTCGTCATGAAGGAGTACGATATCTTCCGAGTTGAGTGCGTCTTTGTGTATTTGTATAGTGTCTACACCGTACTCTTTTTCGTAGCTCTGCTCTATCACTTCTGCCGGCAGTTTGTTGGGTTTTCGAACTGGTACGAATCCTGCGCCGATTGCTTCGGCTGCCATTGGTGCAATGATAAATCCTCGACTTTCCATTCCTACCACTTTGGTAATACCCTTTCCTGCATAGCGTTGTATCATTTGCTGTCGGAGCCAAGTCAGGTATTCAGGCTTTATGAAGACTGTGGTTAAATCCTTGAATTGAATTCCCTTTATTGGAAAGTCGGGAATGTTACGAATGGCTTGTTTTACTGTTTCTGTTGTCATATGTTTATTTATTATTGTTTCACGTGGAACATTTATCGCCCCATGAGTACCAATAGTACACTAATATCATTGGGTGAGACTCCCGGTATTCGTTCGGCATCGCCTATAGTGGCGGGTCGGATACGGGTAAGTTTTTGCCGGGCTTCGGTACTGAGGGATTGCAGGCTGTTGTAGTCTAAATCTTGTGGCAGGTGAATACGGTCGAGGCGTCTGAGTTTTTCGGCTGCTTGCCGTTCACGGTTGATATAGCCTTTATACTTCAGTTGTATTTCGGTGCTCTCTACTATCTCGTGTCGGGTCTCACCGAGGTGGGCAATGTAGTTATTCAATTCGGGGAGAGCCTCTGCTATGGATGAAATACTTACTTGCGGGCGCAGAATGATGTCGGACAGTTTTGTCGTATGAGTTAAAGGTTGTGAATGATTCTGTTCGAGCACAGTGTTTACCTGTTCCGGTTTTACCTGTATCTGCTGCATGAACTGAGTCAGTTCGGTTTTCATTTGTTCTTTTTGCTTGAGCAATTCAAGTCGTTCTACCGAGGCTAACCCTATTTGGTAACTCTTTTCAGTAAGACGTTCGTCGGCGTTGTCTTGTCGTAAGAGGATGCGGTATTCGGCGCGGGAGGTGAACATGCGGTAAGGTTCGTCAACGCCTTTGTTCACGAGATCGTCTATAAGAACCCCGATGTAGGCTTCATCCCGTGAAAGGGTGAATTGGTCAGTACCATGCGCTGTCAAATGGGCGTTGATACCCGCCACTATACCCTGCCCTGCCGCTTCCTCGTAGCCTGTGGTGCCGTTGATTTGTCCGGCAAAGAAAAGGTGCCGGATAAGTTTGGTCTCGAGGGTATGGAGGAGTTGTGTGGGGTCGAAGAAATCGTACTCGATGGCATATCCAGGGCGGTATAATTGCACGTTTTCCAATCCGGGTACGGTTTGGAGTGCTGCTATCTGTACATGCATAGGTAGTGAACTGGAGAATCCGTTCACGTAGTACTCGTTGCTGTCCACTCCCTCGGGTTCGAGGAAAAGTTGGTGCTCCTGTTTGTCAGCAAAAGTGACAATCTTGGTTTCGATGCTTGGGCAGTATCGTGGTCCGATGCTTTCAATTTGTCCGTTGAAAAGGGGCGAGTCCGCCAAGTTATTGCGCAGGATAGTGTGTGTGTCGGGGTTGGTGTATGTGATCCAGCAACTCATTTGTTTGAGCGTGCGTTGTACCTCGGGCAAATAACTGAATTTGTGGAAATCGTTTTCTCCGACCTGTTCTGTCAGTTTGGAGAAGTCTATGCTTCTTTTATCGATACGTGCGGGAGTGCCGGTCTTCATACGTGCGGTTGTAAATCCCAATGAGGCAAGTTGCTCTGTCAGTCCCATGCTGGCAGGTTCTGCTATGCGTCCGCCCTGCAGTTTGACGGGTCCGAAGTGCATGATGCCACTCAAGAAAGTTCCGTTGGTGAGAACCACGCAGGCTGCATGGAATTCGGCGCCCAGAAGAGTACGTACTCCAACTACTTGATTACCGTTGATTATCAGTGAAGATACGCAGTCTTGCCAAATATTCAGATTAGGTGTAGCGGTGAGTGTTTTGACCCACTCTTCGATGAAACGTTTTCTGTCACTTTGGCTACGCGGACTCCACATAGCTGGTCCTTTGCTACGGTTGAGCATGCGGAACTGTATGGCGCTACGGTCTGTGATGATAGCCATCTGTCCACCAAGTGCATCTATTTCCCTGACAATCTGTCCTTTGGCTATTCCTCCCACAGCAGGATTGCAACTCATCTGCCCGATAGTGTTCATATTCATCGTGATGAGAAGAGTTTTGCTCCCCATGTTTGCGGCGGCAGCGGCAGCCTCGTTTCCAGCATGTCCTGCGCCCACTACTATGACATCGTAAGTAAAGGTCATTTTCTTTTTTTCCAATAACTTTTAGACCATCTTGACTCGGGCAGCATGCTTCTGGCTCCGTAGTAATGTGGCCGAAGCGCGAAAGCATTCTCTATATGGTCAATGTTTTGTTCGTTCGGATTCATTACAATGGAAATGATATCAAAGCGGAAAGGGTTGTCGAGTTTGTTTACTTTCAGGTAGATGTTTGCAGCTGCAGTCAGTCGCCTTTTACGCAGTTCGTCTACTGCCTGTTCGGGGTTTCCCCACTGATAGGTCGAACGGGTTTTTACTTCTACGAAAACTATTTCGTCTCTGTCGAGGGCGATGATATCCACCTCAAGGTCTCCGTATTTCCAGTTCCGATGCAGGATAGAATAGCCTTTCTGTTGCAGAAAAGCGGCGGCTTTGCATTCGCCTATGTGTCCTAAATCGTTGTGAGATGCCATTTCTGTTTGCAATTCCGGAATGAAGTGCAAAGGTACATTATTTTTTTCAAATATGCAAATTTCTGTGCATATTTTTACAAAAAACGTTGTTTTTTGCGAAAAAGATACTAATTTTCTTGTGATTTTGGAAAAAAAGTTGTAACTTTGTCCGCAAAACGGAAAAACTATGTATATCTTTTTAGTTATCTTGTTGCTATTATTCGGCGTAGGTCTGATAGTAGGCGAAATTTTCTTTATTCCTGGTTTAGGTTTGGCCGGTTTGTTCGGCTTGGCCGGTTTGGCAGGGTCTGTTGCGATGGCATACCTATATATATCGCCATTGGCAGGACACATCACGTTGTTTGCTGCAGTGGTAGTGGCTGCGGTGTGTATTGTTCTGTTTTTCCGCGGTAAGACGCTTGAGAAAATGGCGCTGAAAACGGATGTTAAGGGGCGTGTGGACCTGATATCGGGCAGTGACATAAAGGTGGGAGACGTGGTATTGACGTCCTCCCGTCTGGCTCCGATGGGCAAGGTGCGTGTGGGTTCCCGTGAACTTGAGGCGAAGAGTATGGGAGCGTTCATAGATCCTGAAACGGCTGTTTCCATCGTGAAAATAGATGGCAACGTGCTGTTGGTGAAACCGGTAGAAAAGGAGTGAGCCGCGCTGACTTGGTACTAACTAATTTATTCACTTAATAATGTACTACTATGGAAGTTTTTGAAATCGTGGTCATTGGCATTCTTGCCATTTTGTTCTTGTTGTTTTTCTACTATGTGCCGTTTTTGTTGTGGATTTCGGCGCAGGTGAGTGGTGTACGTATTTCGTTGATACAGTTGTTTCTGATGCGGATTCGTAAGGTGCCGCCTCATAAGATTGTTGATTGTATGATAGAGGCTCACAAAGCAGGGATTGACGATGTACGCCGTGACGGTTTGGAGGCGCACTATTTGGCGGGTGGTAATATTGTGAATGTAGTTCATGCGTTGGTGTCTGCAAACAAGGCGAATATAGACCTGTCTTTCCAAATGGCAACCGCTATAGATTTGGCGGGTAGGGACGTGTTTGAGGCGGTGCAGATGTCGGTTAATCCGCGTGTGATAGACACTCCGCCGGTGACGGCAGTAGCGAAAGACGGTATTCAGTTGATTGCCAAGGCGCGTGTAACTGTGCGTGCAAACATTGCGCACTTGGTAGGTGGTGCAGGCGAGGACACTATTCTTGCCCGTGTAGGCGAGGGGATAGTGTCGTCTATCGGTTCGGCAGAGACGCACAAGGCTGTGCTTGAAAACCCCGATTCCATCAGTAAATTGGTGCTTCGTAAAGGTTTGGATGCGGGTACGGCATTTGAGATCTTGTCAATTGATATAGCAGATATTGATGTGGGTAAGAATATAGGTGCCCAGTTGCAGATGGATCAGGCAGAGGCGGATAAGAATATCGCTCAGGCCAAGGCGGAGGAGCGCCGTGCAATGGCAGTTGCCCTTGAACAAGAAATGAAAGCAAAGGAACAAGAGGCTCGTGCATCGGTGGTAGCAGCTGAGGCGGAGGTGCCCAAGGCAATGGCTGAGGCGTTCCGTAGTGGCAATCTGGGTATAATGGACTACTACAGGATGCAGAATATTCAGTCGGACACGTCCATGCGCGAAGCTATAGCCAATCCAAAGCAGAATGTGGCGCATAAAAAATGAAAAGATGTAACTTTGCGAGACAATGAGAGGTGTTGACTTTGCGAAACGAAAGGAGTGACTGTTAAGAAATGAGAATTGCTCTTCTTCAGTATCCAGTGGTGTGGGCGGAGATTCAGGAGAATCTCCGTCGCACCGGTTTACGCTTGCAGGCTATAGCCGGTGAGGCGGATGTAGCGGTGTTGCCCGAAATGTTTACCACAGGTTTTTGTACGAATATTCCCCATATGGCAGAGCCGATGGATGGGACAACCCTCCCTACTCTACGCCGATGGGCGAAGCAGTACAACCTTGCCATTGTGGGTTCGTTCATGTGCAAGGACGGGGGAAAGTTGTATAATCGTGGATTTTTTGTAAAGCCAGACGGCACTACAGAGACTATAGATAAGCGCCATCTGTATCCGAGTCGTGGCGAGTCGGCACTATTTACAGCGGGTAAGGAAAGGAAAGTGGTGGAATATAAGGGTGTGAAATTCTGTGTGCAAATATGTTACGACTTGCGTTTTCCTGTTTGGTGTAGGAACAGGTCGGGTTACGACTATGATATTTTGATATATTGTGCCGCTTGGCCGGATGTGAAACTGCAAGCATGGGACACCTTGTTAGCGGCTCGTTGTTTGGAGAACCAGTGTTATTTAGTGGGTGTGAATTGTGTGGGAGATGATGGTTTGGGTCTGCACTATAAAGGGCACTCTGTGGCATATGACACTCGTTTGCAGCCGTTGGTCCGTTTTGCGGACAATGAAGAAGGAACGAAGATAGCTGAGTTTGACATGGAGCGGTTGGCACATTACCGTGAGGTACTGCCGCTATGGAAAGACACGGACCATTTTAGCATTTAGTCATTTTCTTATTTTTTCATTTTTTATTTTCACATTTTTTTTTGCTGCGCCAGGAGAGATGGGGGATGTTTAATGTTGCATTTTTATGTAACAT